>JBHIEB010000008.1:0-12625 GCA_046760405.1 Minisyncoccales bacterium | reverse complement strand
CATATACATACCATTTTACCCTACAAGGTGGTGCAAAGGTATTGAACTATTACATGGGTTGACAAAAATGAAATAGAGTATTATAATTAAAATAAACATTTTAAAAGGAGGATGAAAAGTCTTGTTGATAGCCGAAAAATTGATAAAACTACTGATAAGACTCTTAAGAGACAAAGGGATAGTAATAGTATTGATGTTGTTGGTAGAAGAAGAAAAAGTACAAGTGATCAGAGTTCCATGGCTAAAAATTAACCCAGTAATTTTAGGTGGGTTGGCAAGAATCCATCCAGAGGTCGAGTGTGCAGTGGACGGGGACAGTAAAACAGTTATTCTGAGAAAAACACAATAATAAAAAAGGAAAGACTAAAAACCCCAGTAGTCTTCTCCCTTATTTTTTTATAAAACTTTGACAAAGTTTAAAAAATAAGTAAAGTAAAAGTAGCTCTTTGATTCCTTCTCCTGGAGAAATGAGGGTCGAGGACACAGTCGCAGCCGGAGACGTTGTCTTGCCTCCTGAGTGTCCAGCCCTTGCTCAAACAGAGAGAAAGGAGTCCGTTATCTTCTCTTGTAGAAAAAGGGAACTGATTGAACAACCCGGCTTTCATTTTTCAAGCAAAGCTGGGTTACCATTGTTCAGTTACCTCACTCCTCTACATAAAGAGTAAGAGTCAACATAAAACAAGTGAGGTGACCCAAGAAGGACCACCTCATTTTCTTTTCTCGATTATTTGATTATTGATTTTATAATCTAATTATTTTTTGCTTTTGGGACACTTAAGACAAAGCCTTGCCGCCGGATAAACTTTTAACCTCCTCAGGCTAATTGGTTTTCCGCACTTTTCACAAATTCCGTATTTTTCTTTTTCGATTTTTTCTAAAGCTAAATTAATATTTTTAAGACGGAGCTCTAAGGCGTGTTCGACGGGTAAGAGGGTGCTGTATTCTTCAACCTCATCAGCAGCCGTTTCTAAAGCTGAACCTCCAGCGCCGCCATCCCATTTGGGGAAGCGAGTGTCCCAATCTCCGGACAATTTCTCATCTTTTTTGGCAAACCTTTTGAGCTCCTCTTCAATTTGAGTTTTTTCTTTTTCTAACTTTTTCTTTAACTCTTTAAGTAATCTCTTGGTCATGATAATAATGTTAGTCTGGATTTATTGTAACAGTTTTTGTTTCAATTGAGTAATTTTTGAGACCGCTTCATTGATTCTTGTTTCAGAGGTTTCTTTATTTTTCACCATTCCTAAAAATATATCTAAGCCTTGTTCAACCGGAGTGCGCCAACCAGAAAAAATTAGAATATCAACCCCGGCTTGGATGGGTTTGGCGACTATTTCTTTTAAGGAGAAATTTTTTAACAAAGAATTCTGGGCTAAATCATCAGAAATAATTAAAATCTCTGACCCTAAATTATCTTTTAAAAACTGAATCCCTTGGGAAGAAAAAGCAAATGGCAAAGAGGGGTCAATTTCTTTATATACCACATTTGAAACCATTACCAATTCTGGCCCGGCTTCCATTGCTTTTTTGAATTGAGAAATCTCGGGAAGGGCAATGGTGGCTAATTGACTTTCCGGGTTGAAAGGTACATCAACATAGCCGGGGAAATGTTTAATGGCTGTTAGAACTCTCGCCTCTTTTTGACCTAAAATTAAAGATTTAGCCAGCTCCCCAGCCACCTCAGGAGGCTTTTGAAAAGCGCGGTTGAAATAAAAATCTCCACTTTTCATATCATCCAAGACCGGAGCTAAATTAAGATTTATCCCTAATTCCTTAAGTTCTCTACCTCGATTTTGACCAATCTGGAAAGCTTCGGTAGTGGTCGTTATTTCCGACTGACTGGTCTTCTCTTCTAAAAATCCAATCCGAGAGATTGGCTCTCCTTCTTGGTCAACGGCAACAAAAAGAGGAAGGCCAGTTTCTCTTAAAGAAAGCTCTTGGAGTCCTGAGATTAAGTTTTTTAATTGGTCTTTAGTCTCAATATTTTTGGAAAGTAAAAGTACGCCACCTGGTTTATATTTTTTGAAAAATTCCTCCAATTGGGGGGTTATTGTTTTTCCTTCAAAGCCAACAATAAACAACTGGCCAATTTTTTCTTCTATTGTTTCTTCTAAGGCCGGACTTATTTCGCCCTTCAATTGCTCAATTATTTTTTGCATGCTTTCAAAAGAGGTAGTAAAAATAAAATAATTATCCAACAAAGAATAACAAACCCCTAAGTCAGCTTTGGAAATAGTTAAATAGCGAAAGGCTATTTCTTGGTGGTGAGCTGTTTTAAAAGAAGAGGCCAGGGAAGAAATTTTTTGGCCGGAAACAAAAATTCCTTCATTCGATATTTTTTCTTCCCAATTTTTTAATAATTCATCTAAGGCCTCTTTCTCTTTTGTCTTGACAATTAGGGCTATTCTTTTGCCTTCTTTTTGGGAATAAATAGAAAGGGTGAAGCTTTTTTCTAATTTTTCAAAAACTCCCTCAGGAACTTCAACTTGAAAAGCCTGGGAAATATTTTTCAAAGAAGCCAATCGGTTTTCAGAGATATTTTTAATTGCAACCTGAACAAAACTACCTTCGGCCAATTCTTCTTTCATTGTCTGGCTAAAAATCTCGGGGATATCTTTGGTCTGGGAAATCATAGGAGTAATGACTCTCTCAACTGAAATTAGAGGAGGAGGGACAGGGATTTCTGGTCTTTCAACAATTTCCTTTTTTGGGCGGATAATCTCTTCTGGGGGAGGTAAAACCTCCTCAACCTCGATTTTCTTTAGACTAAAAAAGAACCAATAAAAAAATCCAGCTAAAAGAAGAAAGAGCAGAAAAATTCCTACTCTGACTAAAACTTTTTTTGAAGGGTGGGGCCTTTTGGGAGGTTTGGGAATTAGAATTTCTGGAGCTTTAGTTGGTGGAACAACTTTGACTTCCTCTTTTTTCTTTTTCTCAGCTTCCAAAGTAGCAACCCTTTCTCTTTCTTTCTGGGCTTCAATCTCTCGTAGTCTGGCGATATCTTTTCGCATCGTTTTTATTTCTTCTCGCTTGAGAAATTCTAGTTTTTCTTTTTCAAGTTCTTCTGGCATAACTTCTTTTACCCCCCTCTAGGGATAAATTTATTCTCCCATGTTCGTCAATTGAAATTACTTTAACCGGGACGATATCGCCCATCCTAACAACATCTTCAACCTTTTTTACTCTCCCGGGGGCTAGTTTGGAAATATGCAACAGACCTTCTTGACCGGGTAAAATTTCGATGAAAGCCCCAAAATCTAAGATTCTTTTTACTTTTCCTTGAAAGACCTCTCCAACTCTTACTTCCCTGGTAATATTTTTTATCCAGGCAATTGCTTTTTTGGCTGCCTCTTCTTTTTCCGCGGTGACAAAAATCTTGCCGGTTTCTTCAACATCAATTGATACCCCACATTCTTCGATTATTTCATTAATAACTTTTCCTCCCGGACCAATTACTTCTCTAATTTTTTCTGGTTTAATTTGCAAGGTCAAAATTCGGGGAGCAAATTTCGAGAGTTCTGGTCTTGATTTTGCTAAGGTCTTAGCCATTTCGCCTAAAATTTGAAGTCTGGCTTTTTTCCCTTTTTCTAATGCTTCTTTTAATATAGTTTCGGAAATCCCATCAACTTTAACATCCATTTGAATCACTGTTGCTCCCTTTTTTGTGCCGGCCATCTTAAAGTCCATATCACCGTGATGGTCTTCTGGGCCCTGGATATCAGTTAAAATTTTATAATTACCAGAACTATCAATCATCAAACCCAAGGCAATTCCCGCTACCGCCCTCTTAATTGGTACTCCGGCATCCATTAAAGCTAAAGAAGAACTAGAAACCGAAGCCATACTAGTTGAACCATTTGAAGACAAAATTTCAGAGACAATTCTGATGGTATAGGGAAATTGTTCAGAAGAAGGAATGAGGGGTAAAATGGCTTTTTCTACTAACATTCCATGACCAATTTCTCTTCTGCCCGGTGCCCTCATTGGCCTCACCTCTCCAACTGAATAAGGGGGGAAATTATAGTGATGCATAAAACGCTTTTTCCCTACAATTTCCATTCCTTCTAACAGCTGGACATCTCCTGGTGCTCCTAAGGTTAAAATTGAAAGAGATTTCGTTTGACCTCGACAAAAAAGACCTGAACCGTGAGTTCTGGGTAAGAGTCCAGCTTCACAATAAATTTTTCTTATCTCATCTAATTTTCTGCTATCTGGCCTGATTCCCTTTTTTATTGCTTTTTCGTGGACTAATCTTTCAATTTCCTTCTCAAAGAAATTCTGGGCCTGACTAGTTTTCCCCATTCCCGGATATTTACCTTCGATAAAATAGATTAATTCTTCTTTAAGCTCATTGGCCTCAGCCATCAATTCGGTTTTTTTTGAGCGAAAAAGAACCTTTTCTAATTTATTCCCTAAAAACTCTTTAATCTCCCTTATCAGTTCAGGCTCGACTGGTGAAACTTCCAGCACCAACTTTTCTTTACCTACTTTTTTTGAAATTTCTTTTTGAAAATTAATTAATTTTTCTAAATAGGGCTTCCCGAACTTAAAAGCCTTTAAAATTAAACCTTCTTCCATCTCTTCAAAATCACCCTCAATCATATTAATGAAAATTTTGCCATTTTTAAAAACGACAGCAAAAACTAAATTCATCTGACTCTTCTCCCTTTCTTCATAAGTTGGGTTTAAAATAAATTGATTGCCTAACCTACCAATTCTAATTGCCGCTATCGGTCCTTCCCAGGGAATATCAGAAATTGTCAGAGCCAAAGAGGCGGCCTGAAGACTTAAAATATCAGGATCGTTTTGACCATCCCAGGATAAAACAGTAGTTATTACTTGGGCCTCCCGATTTAAATTTTCGGGGAAGAGAGGGCGAATAGCCCGGTCAATCAATCGAGCGTTACAAACTGCTTCATCAGAAGGTCTAGTCTCTCTTTTTATATACCTTGGTCCCCTGATCTTTCCCGCCGCATAGTATCTCTCTTCATAATTAACAGTTAGGGGAAAAAAGGCCTGGTCCTCTCTTTTATGTTTTGACATTACCGCGGTAGCCAAAACCTCGGTATCACCATGACGAACCAGACAAGAGCCATTAGACCGTTCCGCTAAATTTCGTATCTCGACGATAAAGTCTCTGCCGTCTAACTTTAATTTAAATTTATTCATGTTCTTTTTTAAATAAATATTTTTTTAGATTTTTTTCCAAATCAATAAATTCATCAGCTATCTCTTTTAATCTTGAGGAAGTAGATCTACCGAAAGCAATAACTTCAATTCTTTTGCCTTGATTTTTTAAATATTCAATTAGTTGGAGGAAATCGCCATCTCCGGAAGCCAAAATAATTGTATCAACGCTAGGAGAAATTCTGATGGCGTCAACAGTAATTCCTACGTCCCAGTCAGCTTTTTTTAATCCTCCGTAGAATTCCTGTAAATCTCTTACTCTTGTTTCAATTCCTAACTTTGTTAGGGCTCCAAAAAATGCTTTTTCCTCACCAGTTTTCGTTCTGACTACATAGGCAAATGCTCTAATTAAATTTCTCTGACTGACTGCCGATTCCAAAACTTCTTGAAAATTTACTCTGGCCCCATATAAATTCTTAGCTGAATGATAAAGATTTTGAACATCAATTAAGACGGCCACTCTTTGACCGGTATGTTTAATAACCATAATTACGAAGTAATCAAGGTTCCTGCCGTTGAGGCAGAGTTCTTATTACTTTTTTAATCCTATTTTTTTGATAATCGTATTATATTTCTTTATATTTTCTTCCTTTAAATAGTTTAAAAATTTCCTTCTTTTGGTCACCATTTTCAATAATCCTCTTTTTGAATGGAGGTCTTTGGGATGTTCTTTTAAGTGGAGCAGAAGCCTTTTAATTTCTTCGGTTAACAAAGCAATCTGAACTTCAGAGGAGCCAGTATCTGTTTCATGGAGCTTATATTTTTTAATTATTTTCTCTTTTTCTTTTGGAGTTAGCATGTTTTTAGAAAGTTACAAAATAGTCTTTGGCTACCCTACCTTAGATGACGCGCAGTTATCTTAAGAATAAACTATATAATTCGCTCGGCAGGCCTGCTTCAGGGAGCACACCGTCGGCTAAGTGGAAATACAAAGTTTAGTCCCAGCCGCGCCTATCTCTCGCCAAGCCTTAATTGCTTTAATTGAGACCCAAATTAATTCTTGGGCTTGGCTGCGAGATGCTCCCTTTCAGCAGCCCCTGCCTCGCTTTATTCGCATATTCATAATTTGGAGGATATTACTGCTATCTCTCGCCGAGCCTCAATTATCTTAAAAGAAAATACAAAGTTCTTTTTGGGATCGGTTGCGAAACATCACTCTTAGCGATCAGCCTCAGATTTTTTTAAAATTATTTATCTTATCTATGTTTATATTTTTTAATTATTTTCTCTTTTTCTTCTGGGGTTAGCATGTTTTTAAACTTATTCAATTATACCACTTTCTCTTCAATTAAAAAAGAAAGTGGGCAACTTTCTTGAATTTATGATGCTGATTGGTGTGCCCCTGCGACGGGGCGAACCCTCAATCTTTGTGCCCCTGACAGGAGTTGAACCTGTATTTCAGGCTTAGAAGGCCTGTGTTCTCTCCATTGAACTACAGGGGCTCTATGCAGAAACTTCTTAAAAAAGCTTCTGCCGAGCTCGACACGAACCTTTTAAAAAGTTCGTGTATAGAGCAAAGTAAAATTAATTATATCTAAAAATACTTATTTGGTCAATCAAACCCAGTAGAGAAATTTTCCATTCGAAATTTCTCTACGGGGTAAACGGATCAGGATATTCTTTAACATCTGTCTCCTTAAACCTTTTTTCTTTTTCTTGCCAGGTTTCTAAAACTTTCTGATAAGTTTTTTCTTTAAATTGAAGCGGTTTTTCAGTAGTTTGGAGTTCTGTTTTTTTTGCTAAAACGCTGTATTTGTAGAATGCCAAGCCACCTAAAATTAAAGATAGAACAAATAATCCTAAAAAAGCCAGAAAAGCTCTCTCGCCCAGAGCCCTGGGCAGCTTTTTTAAAAAATCTTTAATTTTTTTAGGTTTTAATTTAGGAATTTTCATACTTCAACAAGCTCAGTATGACCCTGAGTGTGCCGAAGGGTCATTTAGTAAAAACTTTTATCAAAACATCGGCCTTAACATCGCCCAAAGAAAACCCTTCAAATTCTTTTGATATCAGGTCTCTCTCAGCTAATCGATTAATGTTTAATTTTTGGATTTCGAATAAATAGATACTTGATTCTAATTTTTCCAGAAACTTTAGAATGTTAGGGAAGGGACCGGCAGAAGTTATTCGGAAAGCCATGGAGGGCCAGCGATCTTTAATATTCTTTTTGGCTGAAGAGGGAGAGATTTCAATAGAAATTTGGCTATCTTGAGAAATCTTCTCTAAAAAACTAATAAAACCTACTGGTTCTTCTTGCTTGACAAGTAAAGTTTCAATTTTTTCTAAGTTCGGCTTTATTTCTCGATATGTTTTTTTAAATTCTTCAAGGTTTTTGATTTCATCTTCCAAAAAGACTATTTTTTGTTCTTGGGAAATTAATTCCTGGGAATTATTTTTAATATCTCGGTAAAGAGGATTAATCAAAAAGAAAATCAAAAAAATACCCAGCCCAGAGAAAATAACTAGAGATAAATTAACTTTGTTTCTTAGGGTCATTTTTTAATTACGAAGCAACAAGGGCTCTTAATCTAATCTAAGACTAACATTAAAGCCGATGTTGGTTGGCTTTACCCAGTTTCCTGGTGGAAAATAAATTTCCGAGAAACCTTTTACATTTTCAAGATTTTTTTTAAACTCAAGCAAAATCTCTCTGGTTGGACAAAACCCAGAAAGGAAAATTTGATTTATGCTTTCTTTTTCTCTTTGAACAAGACTGAAATTAAAGCTGGTTAAATAAGTTTCGGGAGGAAGAGTTCCCGAGATTTTTTCTAAAGCCTGAGTTAATCCATCTTCCTCCTGATAAAAAGAGCTCAAATTAGAGAGAGAAAGATTGGTTTCTTTAATTTCCTTTTTAATGTCCTGATTTAAAGAAGCTATTTTCTCTTTTTCTTCCAAAGACATTTTTTGAACCCCTAAATTCCAGGAGACATAATTTTTTATGGCCAGAAAAATTAAAGTTAAAGAAAGCAAAAAAGATAAAAACAAAATTCCTAAAATTAAAGTTATTTTTAAGCGTTCTTGCTCCAAGAGCTCCTCTTTTTGTTGTGGAGGTAATAGATTAATCATGGATTAATTTCAAATTCCAAATTCTAAGCACCGAAAATATTTAAGCACCAAATTTCAAGCACCAAATAACAAATAAATTCCAAATTCCAATTACCGAATGACCCCGAACCAATCCCTCGCTTATTGCTCAGGATGGAACGGGGCAAGCCGAAACCAATTGGAATTTTGCCTGTCCCGTAGTTAAATCTAAAGGATTTATACTATCGGGGGTCATTGGAGCTTATTTGGGATTTGGAATTTGGGATTTCGTCATGTTTAGGATTTAGTGCTTAGGATTTATTCTCTTTTTATGGCTCGGAGAGCCAAACCAATTGCGGTGGTGTATCCTAACGATTTCTCAGACGATAGTTTTGGCGTCTTTTTTTGGTCCTCTGGTAAAACGTTTATCCAGGGATTTCCGATTTCAACTGGTAATTTTAATTCCAGCGAAAGCAATTCTGGAAGCCCTTTCAAATTTGCTCCTCCTCCACAGAGTGAAATCTTTGAGACCCCTCTGGCACTAGGAGGTAAATGTTCGTGGGAGGCATGGGTTCGATAATAATCTAAGTGTCTTTTAATTTGTTGGACTAAATCAACTAAAGCTGGAACAAGAGCCTCAAAAATTTCTCCCTTTCCTCTTTTTATTTTTTTATCTTTTGCTTTCAATCTGATTTTTTCTTCTCCCAAGCCATATTTTATTTTTAATTTTTCGGCTTCAGCTAGATTTACTCTGAGATTTCTGGAAATAATCTCAGTAAAACCTTTCGAAGAAACAGGAATGGAGGAGGTAAATCTTATCGAGTGGCCAGAAAAAATAATAAAACTAGTCCTGGTTGCTCCTAAATCAATCAAAAGGACAGGTGAAGTGGTAGCTTCATTCTTGATTAAAGCCCGGGCAATGGTTTGAGATTCAATTTCAAAAGCTAAGGGTTGAAGGCCGGCTGATTTTAAACAAGAAAGATAGGGGTTGATTGTTTCTCTAGGCAGGACAGCAATTAGAACATCGAAATGGTCCAAATGGTCATAAACCGGGGGGATGACCTGAGAGTCTAAATAAACCTGCTCAATCGGCAGGGGAATATAATTTTCCGCCTCATAAATTATGGCTGATTTTAGATCTTCTTCTGGCATTCTGGGCATCTGAATGACCTGCAAAAAAGCTTTTTCTTCTGGTAAAGAAGCAACTACATATTTTGTTTTTAATTTTTCTCCTTTAACTTTTTTGATAGCTGTTTTAATAATTTCTATCAAAGCTTTTTCGTCTTTAATCTCTCCCTCTTTAATTATCCTTGGTTTTATTTCTTCTTCTCCAAAAGAAGCCAAAGCCAAAAACTTTCCTCTCTTTTTGAGCTTCACAATCTTCAGAGATAAATCAGAGATGTCTAAGCCAAATGCTTCTGGTTTTAAAGTTAAAAAATCTAACATAATTTAACTATATCAAATAAATTGACCTTTGGCCCTTTACTTTATCTCTTTCCAGCTGGCAACTTCCCAGGAACCTGAGGGACCTGAAGTAAACTGTAAATTTTCCAAACCTATTTTATAGTAAATGGCAGCATTATTTTGCAAAAGCAGCTGATAGGCGGTTGCCTCAATCAGTTCAACATTATTATGGATGACCATTAATCCGTTGGGGGAAAAGAGAATACAGCCCAAAGCATTATTTTTCACATCTATGGCCGCGGGGTGTTCTGAAAGTGAAGGACTATTGGAAATAATTAAAAGGTAGCTGCTGGGAGAGCTGGTGCCTTCCAGGACCGCATTGTTGCGGACTTGCACATTTCCATCAGCCATCAAGACGCCGCTCAAATCACCATAACTGTCTTCGTCTAATCTCACCTCAACATTATTGCCGGTATCAAAAGTGCCGGTTGCCCAAATTGTACCGGTTATGGTCAAGTTGGCGTTCTTTACCAGAAAATTACCCTCGATTTTTACCGGGCCCAAAGAGGCATCTTCATCAATTGTTAAATTTCCACTGATAATGCCACCTGCTTCCGCTTCATTTTTCCATTGGTTAATCATGCTTTGGGAAATCGGGTAATCTCTCGGTTGAATCTCGTCTGGCCCACCGTCGACTATCTGGCCGGCAGTACAATTTTCGATGTTGCCCCCGGAAACATAGGTTAGAATTCCCGATATCGTCGAATCTTTGCAGCTGTGGACGTAGGCATCTTGGCCTATGGTTAAACCCTCAATTCTATTTCCATTACGGGCGACAATAATGGTGTCGGTGACAGACCCGTCACCGATTACGTTTCCATTAGAGAAAGTATTTCCCTGGATTATACTGCCGCTTCCCATAGTTACTCCTCCATCACCTACCTGGGCTCCGTAATAAAAAGAAGCTTCCTGGGTAGAGATTTTATAACCAACGCTTATTTTTCTAATACGCTCTTGAGTGTTGCCCTCAGTAGTGATTACTCTTGCTCCACCAATGATGTTTGATATTGTGGTAGAAGCAGAGCTATTTCCAACGGTCAAAGTATATGGGCTTTGCCAGCTCATTTCTTCGGTCGCTAATCGCAACAAAGCATCTTCAATCCCGGCTTCGGCGGTATAATAAGCCTGACTTGACTTAACCGTATTTTTTAAAATCTTTTGTTCATTATAAGTTAAAATGGAAACACTAATTGCCATGGCAAAAATTATTGCCAAAATTAAAATGGTTATGTAAAATGCCGCAAAACCCTCGTTTCTTTGTTCCATGTTCCATGTTTTATGTTTCATGATATTAATATGATCTTAAAGAAGCGGTAGAGGTGGTGTTAATTGAGGCTTGATATTCTGGTTTAGCAGCCGGAGTCTTATAATCAACCCTTAGGTTGATTTGGACAGAGGGAATAGTCGAAGTAGTGGCAATTTGGGAAAATTCTAAATTTTTTATTTCTACTCTATCAGAGGTGAAAGCAATTGGGTTTTGGCCTTCTTTTTTTAGGCAAAGGCGTTTTTGGCAAAGATAGAAATCGATATAGGTTGTATCTTCTCCCCTGAGAAGATATTTTGTTGTTTCTAAAGAGAGCTGGCCAGTGCTGGTAGAAAAAGCCGAGGTTGGAGTATAAATACCCTCAGCCTCTTTTATTTCATAAGTTATTATTTCCATCGCCCTTCTAGCATTATCAAGGGTTTCTCTCGTTACTTTAGCTTTAGTGTTAGAACGACTAATCCAGAGAAAAAAGGAAGAAGCAGCTAAGACAATTATTGCCAATATCCCAATGTAAACTAAAATTTCCATCAACGTAAAACCCTTTTTTACCCCGTCAGAAATTTTTGGGGCACATTTAATCAATTCAATTTCTTTAAAGCAATATTTGTCTTTGGAATTTCTGACGGGGTTCATTCTCTCCAATTGGTTAAATAAGTAATTAGTTCTATTTGGTGGGTTCTTCCTCTTTCTTCCCAGGAAACAGTGACAGTTACTTTTTTTGTATCTGGGTCATTGGTTCCTCCACTAACAACGATGTTATCATTAGCATCCCGTTGAACATCTTCTATTGATACTGTTCGAGTGAACCCATTTATTGTTTCGCTTCCCGCTGACAACTGCCACTTGGCTGGAGAACCAGACTTTTGGGGATAATAGTCAATGCCAACGGTTAATGCTCCCAAGCCATCCGTGCCCCAGTTTGTTCCGTCCCGAAAATTTCTTACAACCTCCATTGTTTCTTGAGCAATATTATTGGCTTGGTTGGTTTGTTTGATTAAAGTGGCCGTCCCCAAAGAAAAAGAAGTCAGTCCCAAAAGAATAGTTAAAGTAAAGGCGATAATTGCAATCGCCACTAATATCTCCATTAATGAAACTCCTTTTTTACCCCGCAGTGAAATTTTGACAGAGCTTCGCTCATTTTGTTCTGCTTTCAGCAGAACAGTCAAAATTCTTTTACGGGGTTTATTGCCAGGTAGCTGCTGAGACATACATGGAAGTGCCATTGGTGGTTTGGCCATCAGCGGTGTATTGAATTAAATTGCCGCTGTCATCTCCACTAATTTTAACCTTTAAAGCTTTGGTATTATATCTTCTGTCTCGGTGAACACAGAATTGAGTATCTAAAGCAGGATCATTTAATCTATGGCTATGAATTTTTATTTTTTGAATTTCTCCTCCAACATCTGTCTCACCTTCCCAATAAACTTGACCACCCTTCAGATTATTGGCAATTATAATGTCTCTGGTGGTGGTAGAACCATTATAGGTAAAGATTAATTTTAAAGTTTCAGTTGAGGTGGCAATCTGACGGTTGTAGTCAAAATGAACATGACGAGAGTCTTTAATTCGATTCCCATCAGTGGGGGTAGCTTCTTGCTCAGAGACTATTTTGCCAGAAGACTTAATAATAACTTGTTTGGTTCTGGAAACATTACTCTTTAATCTCAAAGAGACAATGCCTGGTTGATTAG
>JBHIEB010000007.1:0-15209 GCA_046760405.1 Minisyncoccales bacterium | reverse complement strand
TTTTTCTTTTTAAATAGTTCGAACGCAGGCATGGATTTGTGTTTATTTTATATTAATGTAGCTTATCTAACTGGTAGGGCGAAGGCGGATTTATCTCGACGAAGCCCGCCTACGCCGAAGGCTACGGCGAGGCGAAGGCGGAGAGGGTGGGATTCGCCATGTCATCCGACATGGCGCCCTATCGAATGATAGGGCGAACCCAGCGGTGGGGGTGAGACTCGAACTCACAAGGCAAATAATTGCCGCCGCTTTTCGAGAGCGGTACCTTAACCAAATTTCGGTGCACCCCACCTCTCCCTTAATATCTCTTAAAATATCATTTTTTTAAATAAAAATCAATCCTTCGACAAGCTCAGGACAAGCTCCTTCGATGGATTCGACAAACTCACCGCAAGCAAGTTCAGGATTGACGCTGAGGACTTCGACTGAGCTCAGCCGAACGTCTTTATCGAAGTGCCAAATATGATATAATTTAAGTATAATTCGCAGATGTATTCGTATATTCGTAAAAATTCGTAATTCGTAGGGTTTATGAAGAAAATAGCCATAATTGGAGCTGGCGGACAAACTGGGACAATGTTTGCTTTTGAGCTCAGAAATGCTGCTGAGATTTTAGGAATAGGAAGAGAAAAAGAAGTAAGAATGATTGAAGAAGAAAAACTTTACGTCGCCAGAGCAGGAAAGTTTCCGGAGTTATTCAAAGAAAAAGTCATTAGAGATGTTGAGTTTCAAGAGAGAGACGCTCCTGACATTATTTTTCTGACAACTAAAAATCCGGTTTCCTCCCCAGTTCGATATTATTATCAAAAATTCAAGGACAGAGGAAAAATACCTGCCCTTTTGATTTCTCAAAATGGTATTGCTGCTCTTTCAGAAGCTAAAGAGACTTTAAAAGAAATTTTTGGAAAAGATTCAGAGAAAATTAGATTGATTAGAATGGTTCTTTTTAACCCGATAGATAAAAGAAAGGTTGAAGATAAAATTTACATTAGGTATTCTCGACCGATTCGAATTACTATAGCAAAAGCTACAGGCAACAGAGATATTGGGGATGTCGTTGAAATTTTTAGAAGAGCGGGTTTTGAGGTAAAAGAATTTCCGTCAACCCAAGTAAGAAATTTAGAATTTTCTAAACTCTTTTTAAATCTAATTGGAATGGCAGCAGCTTCTAGGGGTTTTTCAATAGAAGATGGATTTAAAAATAAAGAAATATTTGGGGAAGAAATAGAATCTTTAAGAGAGTATATTAGAGTAGTGAAAGCTTCTGATGGAGAATTTCTAAATTTCCCTTATTATCCGGTAAAATTTCTGAGTATTTTACTTGGTTGGCCACCCATAAGTTTTCTGTTGTTTTTTAGAAATATTATTGCCAGAATTGTCAGTCAAACCAGAGGGAGGAAACCAAAAGTTTTAGATGAAATTGATTATTATAATGGAGCAGTAGTTAATCTTGGAAAAAAAATTGGAGTCAAGACTCCAATCAATGAAATAATATATGAGAGAGCTTTGAGAAAATTAAGAAAAATTTAGTTAACAAATCGTCTTTTTTAAGACAGATGTCAAAAGGAGCTTAGCTCCTTTTTTGTGTGGGCGCGTCAGGACTTGAACCTGAAACCTTCTGAATGTAAGTCAGACACTCTAACCATTGAGCTACGCGCCCTATTTACTAATTTATTGTGCGGACGGTGGGACTCGAGGGGTCATTCGACCCTTCGCCCGGTCGAATGACCGGGCGCACCCACAGAGAAAAATTTTGTGCCCAGGGCGGGACTCGCACCCGCACGCTCAAAATGAGCATGGCTCCTCAAGCCATTGTGTATACTAATTCCACCACCTGGGCTTGGTTATTTCTTTTCTTTGTTTTCTTCAATTTCTTTATCTTTTCCCTCTTCTTTCTTTTCAGGTTTTGCTACAACTTTATCCGTTAACCCAACTTTTTCTTTAAAATCAATCCTCTTCAATTTTGCCTTTCTCCCCTTAGCTGTTCTTAAATAATAGAGTTTCGTCCTTCTTACCTTGCTTCTTCTTAATATTTCTATTTTCTCGATTGTGGGTAAATAAAGGGGGAGAATTTTTTCTACTCCGATTCCCGAAATTACTTTCCTGACTGTAATGGTTGCTCCGATTTCTTTTCCGTGTTTTTTGGCAATTACCACTCCTTCAAAGGTCTGAATCTTTTCTTTTGCTTCTTTTCTTTTGGAGGGTTTATCCTCCTTTGGGGCTTCTTTAATTTTTTGATAAACCTTAACCGTATCACCCGGCCGAATGTCGGGAACTTCCTTTTTTAAAAATGGTTTGATGAAATTTTCTGTTTTCATACTTTTGCCGAAGTTGTTGCTAATTACCCTTTTATGGTTTTAATGCCACTATTTTAGCTTCTTCAGGTAATATATCCTTCTTTTTGATTGATAATTTTTTAACAGGCTCTAAGGATTTTATTCCAAATGCTTTTAAAAATTTATCCAAAGGATCTAATTTAATCTTTAACTTCGCCAGAGCATAATGCATAGGAATAGTAATTTTTGGTTCGAGTTGGGACATTATTTTTAGAGCTTCTTTTGCTGAAATTGTATAAGTTCCCCCTACCGGAATCATCAAAATATCAACCTCACCAATTTTTTCTAATTGCTCTTGGGTTAATTCCTTTTGACCAAAATCTCCTAAATGACAAAGCCGAAGATCTTCTGCCTCAATACTATAGATTGTATTTTCACCTCGCTCTTTTCCTTGAGAATTATCGTGAAAACTGGGGATTCCCTGGATAAAAATGTCTTTTACTTCGTATTCTCCCGACCCCTCGATTAAAAAAGGGTTACCACCGACTGCTTTAATATTATTATGATCATGATGGCGGTGTGTAATTAGTAAAATATCAGCTTCAAGTTTTGGAACTCTTAACCCTATATCTTTATCAAAGGGATCAATCACCATTTTTACCTGGTTATTTTTCTTCGGACTAGTTATTATTTGAAATAAAGATTGGCCATGCCAGTGGATATTCATAGTAAGATAATTTTATCATAACTCTTGAAAAAATCAATAAAATTAGGTAAACTAAGTTATATATGAAAAATTTATTGGAAAAAAATGATTTATTAAAACCACCAAAGATTGGAGATATTATTGAAGGAAAGACTATTGGTAAAGGAAGATCGACCGTTTTTTTGGATTTGGGACCAATTGGAACAGGAATAATATATGGAAAGGAGTTTTATGACGCTAAAGAAAAATTAAAAGATTTAAAAACTGGGGACAAAATTTTTGCTAAAATAATCGATTTTGAGACCGAGGATGGCTATATTGAATTATCAGTTAGTGGAGCCTCCAAAGAATTAACTTTTGGAATTCTTAAACAAAAAAAAGAAGAAGGTGAGACAATAAAAGTTAAAATTTTGGGAGCGAACAAAGGAGGACTACTGGCTGAAGTTTCTGGTATTCCTGCCTTTTTACCAGTTTCTCAATTATCGAGTGAACACTATCCAAAAGTTGAAGGGGGAGACAAGGCAAAAATTTTGAGGGAGCTTCAAAAATTCATTGGCCAAGAGCTTGAAGTAAAAATTCTCGACTTCTCCCAAAAAAAGGAACAAATTATTTTATCAGAAAAGGCAAAAGTTTTAGATAAGGCCAGGGAAAGATTAAAAAATTATAAAGTTGGAGATGAGATTAAAGGAGAAATAACTGGCGTTACTGGTTTTGGTGCTTTTATGAAGTTTGATGAGAATCTCGAGGGCCTAATTCATATTTCTGAATTGGACTGGAAAATCATTGAAGATCCCACAGAAATTGTTAAGGTCGGTGATAAGGTTAGGGCGAAAATTGTTGAAATTTCTGGTAACAGATCCTTCTTATCCCTAAAAGCCCTGAAAAAAGATCCCTGGGAGGGGATTGAAAAAAAATATAAAAAAGAAGATATAGTTTTGGGAAAGGTGACTAAACTTAATCCTTTTGGCGCCTTTATCCAATTGAGCAAAGAGATTCAAGGTCTTTGCCATGTTTCTGAGTTTGGAGGCAAAAAAATGGAGGATATTTTAGAAACCGGCAAAAAATATAAATTTCAAATTTTATTAGTTGATGAAAAAGAGCATCGAATGAACTTGAAATTAATCAAGGAATAAAAATTTGCTATTATAAAAAGATGAAAAACTTAGCTAAAAATTTTATCTTAACTTTATTAATCTTCCTGCTGATATCAGCTATCTTTAGTTTATTTTCCCGTCCCTTTCAAGAAATAAAGGAATTATCAATTACTCAACTGGTTGAGGATATTAATCAGGAGAAAGTAAAAAAGATAACTGCTTCTGGAGATGAGCTTGAGATAATATATCAAGATGACTCAAAAGCCAAATCGCGGAAAGAGACAGAGGCTGCTCTGTCTGAGTCGTTGATAAATTACGGTGTCGATATTGAAAAATTAGCCAAGGTAAGGGTTGAAACAAAGAAAGCTGGCGGGACCTGGACTTGGTTAGGACCGGTTTTATTTTCAGTGCTCCCTCTTTTACTTTTGGGTCTCTTTTTCTGGATGATTTTTAGACAGGCTAAAACCGGAGCGATGCAGGCTTTTGATTTTACCCGGGCCAGAGCCAGGCTATTTGGCGCCAAAGGCCAGCCAAAAGAAAAAATTACCTTCAAAGATGTTGCTGGCCAAAAAGAGGCCAAAGAAGAATTAAGGGAAGTGGTAGACTTTTTAAAAAACCCAAAGAAATATTTAAAAATGGGAGCCAGAATCCCAAGGGGAATATTGCTTTTGGGGGCAGCTGGTGTTGGGAAAACCCTATTAGCAAAAGCAGTTGCTGGAGAAGCTAATGTCCCTTTCTTTTCAATTTCAGGATCAGAATTTGTAGAAATGTTCGTAGGAGTGGGCGCCAGCGTCAGCGGAGATACCCCGGTATTGATAAGGATTGAGAATCAAACAAGACTCCAGCCGATTTCAGAATTTATTGATCCATTTTATCCCAAAGAGAAGAGAGATTATGTAGTCCCGATTTCAGGAGTAAAAGCTTTAGGATACAAGCCATTGGATACAAAATTTGGTGGAGCTTCTAAAAATTCAAGTAAAAAATATTTTGAGAAAAGTTATTGGCAAGATGTCAAAGGAGTATATCGTCACAAAGTCAATGAAATTTACGAGATTCATTATCTGGGAGGAGTAATTAGCACTACAGGAGATCATAGTGTATTTGTCCGTTATCGGAACTTTATTACTCCCAAGAAAGTGAGTAAATTAAAGCCAGGAGATATTTTAGTAAATTTACCATTTAAAGTAAGAAGCGTTTTTGTTCCCGGCTTAGGGACTACTCACAAAATAAAATCTCATCAGTTTTCTAAAAAAATTATTAAAGAAGAATTGCCAGTATGGAATGAGGATTTTCAATTAGAAAAAATTCAAAGAGACTACACTTTTGCTTTGACCAATCGAGGAGAAATGTCACAGAAAGAGATCGCTGGTCAAATTGGAGTTTCAGCTTCGACGGTAGGGCTTTGGCAAAGAGGTATGAATCAACCCCGCTACTTTGATTTAGCCTCTCGTTGCCAAGAAAAGGGAATTCCCCAAAGAATCCAAGTTACTCCCTCCCTGATGAAACTTTTAGGATATTATACTGCTGAAGGTAGAAAAACTGATTATTACTTACAATTCGTTTTCGGGACAAAAGAAAAGAAACTACATCAAGATTGTATTAATTTAATGAAAGAAATTTTTGGAGTAAGCCCTCACTTAAGGTATACAGAAGAAAACTCACTGAGAATTACTTATCATTCAAAATTTTTAGCCAAATTTTTTGAAAAACACTGCGGAAATGGTAGTCATAATAAACATGTTCCTGAATTTTTATGGGATTTACCAAAAGAATATTTCTTGAATTACCTTAAAGGTTATGCAGGAGGAGATGGTTACACAACTACTGAGGGTAAACTATCTATTAGTTCGGTAAGCCGTCGGCTTATTCGTGAGCTTACTTGGCTTTGTGCCATGCATGGAATTCAGGCAGGAGTCAGAGAAACTGTTAGTAAAGAGGGGAGAGTTATTAGGAATAAACCTTTACCTGAGTGCAAATCCTGGAATCTTATTATTGGAAAAACTTCCCATCCCTTCAAAAAATACGAAGGTTCTCCCTTCCGATTTCAAAAACCAAAAGTTAAAAAAATAATCAAAAAGCCCCACAATGGTTATGTTTATGATCTTTGTGGTTGTGAAAATGAGGCATTTTTTGGAGGAGAAAAGCCAATTTTATTACACAATAGTAGAGTAAGAGATTTATTTACTACTGCTAAAAAAGCAGGCAGGTCAATAATTTTCATAGATGAGCTTGATGCTGTAGGTCGAATGCGAGGAGCCGGAATTGGCGGAGGACACGATGAAAGAGAACAAACCCTAAATCAGTTATTAGTAGAGATGGATGGTTTTGAAAGAGACGATACTCGGATAGTTATATCTGCTACCAATAGGCCTGATGTGTTAGATCCTGCTCTCTTAAGACCTGGTCGATTTGACCGAAGAATAGTTTTAGATTTGCCTGATGTCAATGACCGAGAGGAAGTTTTGAAAATTCATTGTCGAGGAAAACCATTGGCTCTGGATGTTAATTTAAGAGAAGTGGCTGAAAGAACTCCGGGATTTTCTGGAGCCGATTTGGCCAATATTGTTAATGAAGCAGCCATTCTGGCTGCCAGAAGAAATAAAAATCATATTTTCCAAGAAGAATTTTTGGAATCAATTGAAAAAGTTTTATTAGGACCTGAGAGAAAAAGCTATATTTTATCTAAAAAGGAAAAGAAAATTGCCGCTTTTCATGAAACAGGTCATGCCTTAGTTTCTGCTTCCCTGCCAGAAGCTGAGCCGGTGAGGAAAATTTCAATCATTGCCAGAGGTTTGGCGGCCGGCTATACCTTGAAAATGCCCAAGGAAGAAAGGAAAATTAAAACGAAATCAGAATTTTTAGCTGAAATGACAACTTTACTTGGAGGATATTCTGCCGAAAAATTAAAATTTGGCCAGATTACAACTGGAGCAGCTAATGATTTAAAAAAAGCCTCTGATTTAGCCCGGAGATTAGTTAAAGAATATGGGATGTCAAGTTTGGGTCCGATTTCCTTTGGCGAAAAAGAAGGATTAGTCTTTTTGGGAAAAGAGATTTCTGAGCGACGAAATTATTCTGAAATAGTGGCAGCTCAAATTGATAAAGAGGTGGAAAAGTTTGTTAAGAATGCCGAAAGAAAAGCCAAAAAAGTTTTGCTAAAAAGAAAAAAACTATTAGATAGAATTGCCAAGACCTTGATGGAAAAAGAAACGATTGAAAGAGAGGAATTTGAAGGATTGGTTAAGAGAAAAAAGGTCCAAAGAGCTAAACCTTCAAAACCAATTATCAAAAAAGAAAAGTCTATTAGGGTAAAAGTTAAACGTTTATAGTGTAATTATGGGCACGTAGCTCAGTGGTTAGAGCATTCGCCTTATAAGCGAAAGGTTCGGTGGTTCAAGTCCACCCGTGCCCACAAAAATGGTTCGCCCGATCATTCGATCGGGCGCCCAGTCGGATGACTGGGCGAGTCCACGCACGCGCACTGGGCATTTGGCGCAGTGGTTAGCGCGTCTGGTCGACATCCAGAAGGTCGGGGGTTCAAATCCCTCAATGCCCATATGAAATTTAATATCCTCTATGAAGATAAGAACGTTTTAGTGATTGATAAACCAGCTAACATTACAGTTTTTTCAGAAAGACCGACTACTGCAAAGTGCTTAATCGATTATCTCTTAAAAAAATTCCCTTATTTAAAAAATGTTGGCAAATTTCCAAGGTATGGAATAGTTCATAGGTTGGATAAAGAAACTTCAGGAATTTTGTTGGTAGCAAAAAATAATAAGAGTTTATTTTTTTTCCAAAAGCGATTTAAAGAAAGAAAAATAATTAAAAAGTATATTGCTTTAGTTTTCGGCAGTCTTAAAAAAGATAAAGGAGAGATTGAGACCCTAATTGGTCGTTCGCCAAAGAATCGGAGAAGACAAAAAGTTTATTTGCCTTTTGAACCAAAATCAAAAGGGAAAAGGAAGGCAGTCACAAAATACAATATTCTTAGAAGATTAAAAGATTACACATTAGTTGAGGTTGAACCTAAAACCGGTAGGAAGCATCAAATCAGAGTTCATTTTAATTATTTAGGCCATCCAATTGTTGGAGATAAAATCTACGGTTTTAAAGACCAACCCCCCACCATTTTTGGTGGGGGGTTAAAAAGGCAATTTCTCCATGCCGTTTATCTAAAAACTAAACTTCCAGATGGCCGGGAAAAAGAATTTAAATCCGCGCTATCCGAGGATTTAAGGAAAACTTTAGAAAAGTTAAATGAAGGTAATAAATAAACTTCAATCTCTACCGGAAAAGAAAAAAAAGATAATTCTTTGGTCAGCAGTGATAATCACCGCCCTTTTTCTTTTGGGAGTTTATATTCGAAATATTCAAAAAAGAATAAAAGATATTGAGGTAGATAAAATAAAAGAAGAGCTCCAAATTCCAGAGTTCGGCCTTTAATAATAACTAAAAAAGTACCGTAATCTGGGGGTTGAAAAAAATGGCAAAAAAAGAAAAAAAACTAAATAAAGGAATTGGCGAAATAAAACCCAGAGAAATCACCCAGGAGATGAAGGAATCTTATATTGACTATGCTATGTCAGTGATTATTTCCCGGGCTCTACCTGATGTTAGAGATGGATTAAAACCTGTCCAGAGAAGGATTTTGTATGCGATGTTGGAAGAAGGGCTTCGACACGATGCTAAATTTAGAAAATCGGCTTATGTTATCGGATCTGTCCTTTCGAGATATCATCCTCACAGTGATATGGCTGTATATAATACTTTAGTTCGGATGGCTCAAGATTTTTCGTTGAGATATCCTTTAATTCAAGGGCAGGGGAACTTTGGTTCAATTGATGGAGATGAGGCGGCAGCTTATCGTTATACAGAAGCTCGGCTTTCAAGAGAAGGCCAAGAGATGTTGAAGGACATCGGGAAAAATACAGTTGATTTTGTTGACAATTACGACGGAACAAGAAAAGAACCTACTGTTTTGCCTTCTCCTCTTCCTCAGCTTTTATTAAATGGTTCTTTGGGAATTGCCGTAGGTATGGCAACAAATATTCCTCCTCATAATTTAAATGAGATTGCCGATGGCTTAATTTATTTACTTTCCCATCCAAAAGCCAGTACTGAAGATCTTTTTAAATTCATTCAGGGGCCAGATTTCCCAACCGGCGGATTTGTTTATGACAAAAAAGCAATCATTGAAGCCTATTCTCGAGGCAAGGGTCCAATTCTGGTGAGGGGTAAGACAGAAATAATTGAAGATAGGAAAGGAAGACAAAGAATTTTAATTACTGAGATTCCTTTCCAGGTCCAAAAATCAGCTTTACTCTTACGGCTTGCCGGGCTGGTTTCAGAAAAGAAGACAGAGGGAATAAAAGATATTAGAGACGAATCTGATAAGGAAGGAATGAGAATTGTTATAGATTTACAGAGAGGTGCTATTGGGCAGAAAGTTTTGAATCGACTTTACAAATTTACTGATTTGCAAAAAACTTTTCATCTAAATATGTTAGCCTTGGTTGAAGGAATCCAGCCAAGAGTTTTAAATTTGGCAGAGATTTTAAATTACTTTCTTTTGCACCGGAAAGAGGTGGTATTAAAGAGAACAAAGTATGAGTTAAAGAAAGCTAAAGAAAGAGCTCACATTTTAGAAGGCCTCCAAAAATGCTTGGCAAACATCGACAAAGTCATAGAAACAATTAAAAAGTCAGCTAATAGAGAGGAAGCAAAGAAAAATTTGATGAAACGCTTCAGGTTGACAGAAATTCAAGCCAATGCAGTTTTAGACACCAAATTAGCAGCTTTGGCGAGATTGGAAAGGAAAAAGATTGAAAAGGAGTTAAAGGAGCAGCTTTCTAAAATAAAAGAATTAACTGCTATCTTAAAGAGCCCTCGAAAAATAAAACAAGTAATTAAGAAAGAACTAAAGGAATTAAAAGAAAACTTTGGAGATAAAAGAAAGACAAAGGTTTTCGTCCAAAAGCCAGGTATAATCTCGGAAGAAGATTTAGTTCCTCGGGAAGGAACAATTATTACTTTGACCCAGGGTGGTTATATTAAGAGAATAAATCCCAGAACTTATAAAATCCAAAAAAGGGGAGGAAAGGGTATTTTGGGAATGCGAACCGTTGGAGAAGATATTGTTGAGCACTTCTTGGTTGCTAATACCCATGATAACCTTTTATTCTTTACTGATTCGGGAAAAGTTTTCAGAACTCTTGTTTATGAAATTCCCGAGGGGACCAGGGTAGCTAAGGGTCGGGGCCTGCCCAATTTCTTAGAAATTTCACCTCAAGAAAAAGTTTTGTCTTTAATATCTTTGGGCGAAAAAGACAAAAAACTGGAGACAAAATATCTGGTAATGGCAACTAAAAAGGGCGTGATTAAAAAGACTGCTTTGGAAGAATTTAAAAATGTTCGGCGTTCAGGCTTGATTGCCATTTCCTTAAGAAGAGGTGATTTACTCAAAAAAGTTTGTAAAAGCACAGGCCAGGACGAAGTAATATTAGTAACCAAAAGAGGCCAATCGATAAGATTCAAAGAAAAAGAAATAAGACCCATGGGTCGTTCAGCTGCTGGAGTAACCGGGATTAGACTGAAGAAAGGAGATGAGGTGGTAGGAATGGATATTATTAGAAAATTAAAAATAAAAGATAAAAAACCAAAAATAAGGACAAAAAAATATTTATTAGTGGTAAGCGAGAATGGTTATGGAAAAAGAACAGACATAAAAGAATACCGATTACAAAAAAGAGGGGGAACAGGAATTAAAACCGCAAAACTTACTCCTAAAATAGGAAGATTAGTTGCTTCAAAGGTTTTAACTGGCAAGGAAGAGGATTTGATTGTAATTTCTCAGCAAGGACAAGTAATTAGAATAAAAATCGGCTCAATCTCAAAATTAAGTAGAGCAACTCAGGGAGTAAGAATTATGAAATTAGAAGAGGGAGATAAGGTTGTCTCGGCAGTTTGTGTTTGAAAAAGCTTTTAAAAAAGGTAAGATAGGAATAAGGGAGATTAAATAGCTAAATCATGGCCTTTCTTAATCCTTCAAAAGTGTTAGATACGCTTGACCTAAAAGAGAATTTTATTGTTGCTGATTTTGGGTCAGGTTCGGGTGGTTGGGTAATACCTCTGGCAAAAAAGTTGGAAGAAGGGAAAGTGTATGCTATAGATATTTTAGAGGAACCGTTATCAGCTTTGAGAGCAAAAATTAAATTGGAAAAAATTTTAAATGTCGAACCTATCAGGGCAGATGTAGAAAAGACTTCCAAGCTTTTTGATAATTCCTGCGATTTAGTTTTAATGACCAATCTTTTATTTGAGGTCGAGGATAAAAAAAAGGTAATGGAAGAAGGGAAAAGAGTTTTAAAAAAAGGAGGCAAAATTTTAGTAGTTGATTGGAAAAAAGACTCTCCTTTTGGTCCCAAAGAAAAAGTTTTGCCAGAAGAAGTGAAAAAAATTGCTAAAGAACTTAATCTAAAATTAGAAAAAGAATTTGAGGCTGGAATTTACCACTGGGGCTTAATGTTTGAAAAACCTTGAGCCCTTTTTATTTTAGGGTAAAATAAAAATAATATATTATATATGAAGAAAAAATTTTTCTTATTTCTTTTAATCGGAATTTCTGGTTTGGTATTAGCTTTTTTAATACCGAGTATTTTGGAAGCTCAAGCTCCCGCCTGGAGTTTTTGGGCGAACCCAACTACTGTTGCCTCTGGCGGCTCGACCACCCTAAATTGGAACGCACCATTTGCCGATGCTTGTCAGGCTACTGTGGGTCCCAGCCAGTGGACGACAACACCTATCTCAACTGGAGATAAAACAGTCCCCATAGGTTCACAGACAATATCCAATATTACCTCTGGTCAAGCATATACCCTTAGATGTTGGTGGGGTCTAACGTCAGATAGCAAGACCGTGACAGTTACTGTTACTGCAGTCTCCACCTGTCCTTCTGAGTGCACCTGTAGATGGGATTGCCTATACCCCGGTGAGGCGGGACGCAGTGAATACACCTGTGTGAGTGAATTCGAAGTATGCTGCTGTCCTGTTGGGCCTCCTACTGTAAACTTTTGGGCAGACTCAACTAACATTAGCTTTGGTGATTCAACAATACTGCACTGGTCTTCAACAAATACCGATAATTGTGTAGCTTTTGGTGGCCCTTGGTCAGGATCGAAGGGCGTAGCAGGTAACGAGCCAACAGGGCCTCTTACTTCCACTCAAACATATGTGATTAGGTGTCATGGAGGAGGGGGTAGCATTGAAGCCAATGTGACAATTAATGTTGGAGCAGCCCCTGGATGGATTAGGATTGAGAATCCTTTAACCGCAGATACTTTTGGAGAGCTTGTTGATAAGCTTATTAATTTCATCTTTACAATTGCCATTGTTTTAGCACCTTTAATGATAATTATTGCTGGGTTCTTGTTTGTCACCAGCGGTGGAAAGCCTGAACAAGTAGCTAAAGCTAAAACTATAATTACCTGGACAATAATTGGATTCATAATTATCCTTCTTGCCAAAGGTATAGTTGCTTTGATAGACCAGATATTAGGAGTAAGCTAAAAATAAATAAGGGAGATGGGAGATATGAGAAAAAAAATCTTACTTGTTCTTTTAATCGGAATTTCTGGTTTAGTGTTAACTTTTTTTGTACTGAGTATTTCAGAAGCGCAACGCCGTCCTCCCAGTGTGAATCTTTGGGCGAGCCCAAGTACTGTTAGCCCTGGCGGGTCAACAACACTATATTGGGACACAATGTATGCTGATGTTTGTCAAGCTTCCGGTGGATGGTCTGGATGGAAAAATGTTCCCTCAGGTTCACAGAGAATATCCAACATCACCTCTGATACCACATTTACCCTTACCTGCTGGTATCTTTCGGTGTCAGCTAGTGATAGTGTAACAGTTACTGTTACCCCGCCTCCTCCTACTGTAAACTTTTGGGCAGACTTATACACCGTTGGCTATGGAGAATCAACAACACTCCGTTGGAGCTCAGCAAACACTACTGTTTGTTATCGTACCATGGGTACCAGTGTCTGGAGAGATGGTGGAGGGCCTCAACCTGTTGCCGGTTCAGGATCAACAGGTGCTCTCACTTCTAATACAACATTTGGCATTAACTGTTATAATGCAGAAAATGTTGAAGCAGCCAGCACCATCACAATTTATGTTATAGGTGAGTGTTCTCCGGGAGCGACAAAAACTAGAACCTGTACTTATTGTGTCGGGACAGTATACTACACTGGTGGAAGTCAAACGAGAAGGTGCCGGTCAGATTTTACTTGGGGACGTTTTTCGAGTTGTTCAGGTGGTACTGCCTCATGTAATGCAGCTCAATGTGGTGCCGAATGTAGTGATGGTGGGACCCAAACCTGCGGCAAGTGTGGCAGCCAAACCTGTCAATCAGATTGTAGGTGGGGACCCTGTACAGGAGAGGGAGTATGTTATACTGGATTAGACAGCCCAGATTGTTCTTGTTCTGCTGATGGTTGTGTAGGCGTTGATTACTATAACTACCCAGATTACGGCGATTGTACTGCCTCCTGTGCTTGTGATATCGGTACAGATTCTGGTCAGCCATGTGAACCAACTATTAGGTATTCTGCTCTGCGATGTCCGGTTAGCCTTAAAAGTCCTTTAGAAGCTAAGAGTTTTGTAGAGTTTATTGACAACCTTATTAATTTCATTTTTAAGATTACTATTGTTTTAGCTCCCTTGTTGATAATTATTGCTGGATTTTTATTTATTACCGCTCGTGACAATCTTGAGCAAATTGCTAGGGCTAAAAGAATAATTTTCTGGACAGTGGCTGGGTTTTTGATTGTCTTGCTTTCAAAAGGAATTCTTGTTATAGTAAAACAATTATTAGGAGTATAAGGAGGATAAAGTTTTAAAGGTCAAATTTAAAATATGAATCCGGGGCGGTGATCCGACTAAATTATCCACTGGTAGGAATTACATTATGTATGCTATGATAGGACTAATGGTGGCTCTTCTAGCCAGAGGTGTTCCTTCTTTAACTAAAGCTTTGATATTGGGTTAATTAGAAACAACAAATAAATAAAAAGGTCGAGTAAAAATATAAAAGAATAAAACTTATATGAAAAAGATACTTTCAAATTTAATTGTAATGAGTGTTTTGGCAGCAGTGCTGGTTCCGGGGGTAGCCTCAGCTCAACCTGCTCAGACTTGTACTTTAGCTCATACTATAGCAGGTTGTCCGGCAGCGGGAGTTGCTTGTAACCTTGAGACTGATCCTGGCTGCGCTCTCTGTTGTGTGCTGGACGCAGTTTATACCGTAACTGATTGGATATTCCTTTTCTTGATAGCTGTAGTAGCCCTTTTGGTTATTTGGGGAGGTTTTACCATCGCGACAGCTGCTGGAGCTCCGGAGAAAGTAGAGAGTGGAAGAAATTATATCCTTTATGCCATGATCGGTTTAGCAGTTGCTCTTTTGTCTAAAGCCATTCCAGCTCTTGTTAAAACATTGGTAAGAGTAGCGTAGAAGAAATAAGAAATTGAGAATAGAAAAGTTTCTGGTAGTTCAGAAAGAATGCTGTTTTGGATTGCTAAAAAAATCAACCCCCCTCCGGGGGTTGATTTTATTAATGGAAGGAGTAAGATAAAATAATTGATTTTTTGAGTTAAAAAGGTAAAATTATTGAAAAGCAGGTATAACATAGTTAGTAAGGCTGTTTTGCCTTCGTGTATCGATTGCCGTGGTGGCGAAACTGGAAAACCCCGTACAAATCCCTGCGGGATTATACGGGGCAAGCGCGCTTGGGCAAGTGGCAGAATCCCGCACCGGGACAAGTTGGAATATTTACCCCGTACCAATCTGCCGAGGTGGTGAAATTGGGAAACACGTAGGATTTAGGATCCTATGGCGGGAGCCTTGTGGGTTCAAATCCCACCCTCGGCACAAAAAAAGCCGCCCAAAAGGCGGCTTTTTAGTTTACAGTTTAAAGTTTATCGTTGAAAGTTCAATTTACCCTTTTACCGCAATTTTTCTCTTTTTCTCTCTTAAAATTTTGGGCATTCTAATTGTTAAAATTCCTTCTTTCATTGAAGCCTCAACCCGATTTGGATCAATCTCTACGGGTAAAATTATTTCTCTGGAAAAAG
>JBHIEB010000006.1:0-15775 GCA_046760405.1 Minisyncoccales bacterium | reverse complement strand
CTGTCTTAAAAACTAATTCTGCTATTCCCGTTTTCCCTCTTAAAAGCTC
Source organism: Minisyncoccales bacterium (assembly GCA_046760405.1). Classification (GTDB taxonomy): domain Bacteria; phylum Patescibacteriota; class Minisyncoccia; order Minisyncoccales; family JANBVM01; genus JBHIEB01. Next base: position 15,726 of record JBHIEB010000006.1, on the reverse strand, counting down.
TTTTTTACGATTACTATCTCCTTCAGGGTAAATAACAACGATCTTATTATTTTTCAAGCACTCTGCCATTTTCTCTAAAGTATTTTTTCTATTTCCCTCTTTTCTGTTTATGATGATTGTATTAGAAAGATAATAAAGTAATCCGGACAGTAATAAAAGCTTTAAGTTGTCCATTGCTCCGACAAAACGTAAATCTTCCACCCTTTTTCTTAGAAGATTTCCAATGAACCAATGGTCTAATCCGTTAGTATGGTTTGAGGCAAGAATGAAACTATTTTGGGCGGGAATATTTTCTCTCCCTTCTATTTTTTTAGTGAAAAAGCCGGAAATTGGAAACAGGGTAAATTTGCAAAAGAAAGCAAAAAAAGGCTTCATAATATTAGCTTATTTATGATTTCAGGGTAGCAATTTTTTTCATTACGGTGTCGGTAACCTTGATTAGTAGCTGGTTGTATTGTTCAGAGTCCTTAGGGAGGTTTTTTGCTTCTTCAAATTCTTTTTCAAAATAAAGGGGCTGTCCGATATTGATGCTAATAATTCTTTTTATTTTTAATTTTCCGCCAGGAGGTAAAAGTTCAAACGCTCCTTTAATCCCAACCGGCAAGATCGGAACGCCGGTTTCTAAAAAAATTTTAGCCACCCCAAATTTCCCTTTCCCTATTTCTCCTGTTCTTGTTCTTGTCCCTTCAGGATAAATTATTAAAATATCTCCCTCTTTTAAACTTTTTACTGCCTCTTTAATTACTCTTTTTTTTGATGCCTCACTTTTTCTATTTAAATGAATGACTCCGGCAATAAAGTAGAGGAGGTACAAAAAGAATTTTGTTAAACCACCATACCTATCTGTCTGGCCTATCATATGAAACCTTCTGGGAACACAGATATAGCCAGTTACTATCTGGTCTAAATGGCTCTGATGGTTGGCAGCTAAAATAAAATTTCCTTTCGGGATATTTTCCTTTCCCTTAACCTCCTTGATTAAGAATCTATCAACCGGTGGCTTGAGAAAAATTTTACAAAACCAGGAAGCTGCTCTATTCATGAAAACATAATGCGGATAATGCGAATTCTATGCTAATCCACGGATTGCGGATATAAATTATTCACAATCAGCATCATCCGCATATCATCCGTAAATCTGCATTATAATTTACAATTTCGTTAATTATTTTCCGACAGCTTTTAATTTCCGAGATGCCAGCGGCTGAAATTCCGGCCAAAAGGGGAATATTTTCGATGTCTCCTCCTCCGAGTACGCCAGCAATTTTTTCCGCCTTTATTTCTTCAGGAAAGGCTCCTTTTTCTCCAAGTTTTTTCCAGGCTTCTGATAATTTATTTTTAACCAACCTTACTGGATGATGGGTCCACCTTAAAACTACTTCAATGTCATCGGCCGTAGCCTCAATTACCTTTTTTTTGTAGTTTTGGGAAGCAATACATTCTTTTGAGGCTAAAAACCTTGTTCCCATTTGAATACCGTCAGCTCCTAATGAGAAGGCGGCAGCAGCCGTTTTTCCATCATAAATTCCACCAGCCGCAATGAGCGGAATTTTTTTTAATAATTTTTTTGTTTGAGGGATTAAACAAAAAGTTGTATTTTGGCCAATATGACCCCCGCCCTCCAGCCCCTCAACAACGACTGCCTCAGCTCCATTATCTTCCATTTTTTTGGCTAAGCGAGGAGAGGGAACCACTGGAATGATTTTGATTCCGGCTGCCTCTAAGTGGGGGAAGATGGGTAAGGGATTTCCTCCGCCGGCAAAGACAATTGAGACTTGATGTTTAACCACTGCTTTTATTAACTCAGGAATTTTTGGGTTTTGCATAAAAAGATTAACAGCAAAGGGATTCTGAGTTAATTCTTTCGTCTTTTTAATTTCTTTTTCTAACCATTGAGCTGGCATTAGCCCCGTACCTAATGTGCCCAAACCTCCGGCGTTCGAAACAGCCGAAACCAAACTGCTCTCTGAAATCCCGGCCATCCCTCCCTGCACAATTGGATATTTAATTCCTAACAATTTTGTTAATGGGTTATTTTTAAACATCAAACCTCCGTCAAATATTGCCATGGCTTTTATTTGACAGTATTTTGGGGGTATTTTTTTTCAAATTCTTTTTTTTCAACAATGGCTACGGAAAATCTTGTTTCACATTTTAAATCATTATCAACCAAAGCTTGACTTTTGAGATGGGCGATTTGGTTATCATAAATTCCCAAAACTTCGGCCATCAATTTTATTTTATCGCCAGGAAAAATTGGTTTGTAGAATTGGGCCCTTCTTACATCATAGGCTAAGAAATGATAATTTTTATGATTCTTGCCAATTTTTTTTCTCAAAAGTATGGTTGAAAGCTGGGCTAAAGCTTCAACAATCAAAACCCCGGGCATTATTGGAAAATCAACAAAATGGCCCTTAAAATAATAATCATCCTTTGATGTTTGATAGACGCCTGAAATTTTATTTTCCCTAATTTCTTCAACTTCATCTACGAACAGGAAGGGTTCTTGGTAGGGAATTATTTCTTTGATTTGCTCTTTAGTTAAAAGCATGAAATTAAATGTTTTAGGCTATTTCCTGAACCCTCATCACGCTTGTTCGGCCGGGACTAATGCCCCAATCTTCTCCATAAATCAAAATTATTTTGTCTCCCCTTTTCAGGAAAGTATCTTTCTTTAGAAAATTTAAAATCTTTTGAATTTCTTTTACCCCCTTTTTTTGATAAAGGCCTTTAAAATTCAAATAAAAAGGGAAGGTTCCAAAAATAATCGTTGATTTTTCTACTAAAGATTTATTTTCGGTCAAAACAAAAACAGGAAGATAGGGTCGAAGGCGTGATAAGGAACGAACAGTTTTTCCTGTCTGAGAGAGGACGACAAAGGCCTTAACATTTTGTTTTTGGCAAAATTCACTTTTGTAAAGATGGAAAGCGCCAAAGCAAATAGCTTCAACTTGGGTTTTAATTTCAAAGGGAAGTTCGCTTTTTTCTGGTTTTTGTTTTTCTATAAAATTAGCAATTTTTCTCAGGGTGGATACGCTCAGTTCAGCATATTTCCCATGAGCTGTCTCAGCTGAAAGTAAAAGACCATCAGCGAGGTCATAGAGAGCATTGGCAACATCAGAAACCTCAGCCCTAGTGGCTCGGGGGTTTTCCACCATTGACTCCAGAAGGTGGGTAGCAATAATAACTGGCTTTCCTTTTACTAAACACTTATTAACAATCATTTTTTGATACAAAGGAACTTTTTCTAAGGGAATTTCTACTCCGAGATCTCCCCGAGCTACAATCACTCCGTCTGAGTTCTCTAAAATTTCATCTAAATTTTTAATTGCTTCTTTAGTCTCAATTTTGGAGATAATCCAGGGGCGGTTTTTATAATTTCGGAAGAATTTCTTATATTCGAGGATTTCTTTTTTATCTCTAACAAAAGAGAGAGCAATGTAATCAACTTTCAGACCAAGACAGAACTTTAAAGTCGATAAACTTTGTTTAAGGTTAGTTTTTGACTTAAGATAAAGGCCCGGCAGATTAATAGTTTTTCTTTCTTTTAAGACTCCGCCGGTAACAACCTTAGTATATATTCGGTCTTTTTCATTTTTTTTAATTAAAAATTCGAACCTGCCATCATCAATGAAAATTTTCTGATTAGGAGTTAAACTAAAAAGCTCTTTAATCTTTGGCACCGGAATAACTTTATAAGCGCCTTCTTTACCCCCTTTAGAAAGTATGACTGTTTCTCCTTCTCTTAGTTCAAGACTATTTTTGTTTTTAAACTTTCCGATTCTCAACTCGCTGCCTTCAAGATCGACCAGAACACCCAAGGGTTTTTTAAGTTTCCGGCTGACTTTTCTAACTAAATTAATTTTTGATTTATGCCATTTTAGAGTATTGTGTTTTAAATTAAACCTAAAAACATTTACTCCTTTTCGGACTAAACTTTGAATTCTTTCTTCGTTCTGACAAGCAGGTCCTAAGGTGGCAATAATTTTGGTTAGGGGAGACATAAGAGTGTTATATTGCTAACCCTCCGTCAATATTTATCACTGCTCCGGTGATAAAGTTAGCCCTTTCTGAAGCCAAAAAAGCAACCAGGTTAGCCACCTCTTCTGGTTTACCAAATCGGCCAAGAGAAGTTAATCTTTTAACTGTTTCTTTTAATTCCGGGGTTAGATTTTCGGTTAGTCGAGTTTCAATAAAACCGGGAGCGACAGCGTTGACAGTTACCCCAAACCGCCCAACCTCTTTAGATAGGGCTTTAGTAAAACCAATAATGCCGGCTTTGGCAGCCGCATAATTTGTCTGACCAAAGTTTCCTCGCTGGCCAACTAAAGAGGAAATACTGATAATCTTGCCTTGATTTTGAATAATTAAGGGCAGACTGGCTTTTGTGCAATTGAAAACTCCAGTTAGATCTATATCTATTACTCTTTGCCATTCTTCTTTTGTCATTTTGGCTAAAGTTTTATCCTGACAAATTCCCGCATTATTTACCAAGACATCCAGTCGGCCGAATTCTCTTTTTATATCTTTGACCATCTTTTCTGCTTCTTCTAATTTTGAAACATCAGCAAAAAAATACTTAGCTTTAGTTCCTAATTTTTCAATTTCCCCTTTTAAGTTTTCTAAGTTCTCCTTTTGGGATTGGACATCATTTAAGGCAATTTTCCCTCCCAAAGAGGCAAATTTTAGGGCAATTGTCTTGCCAATACCTTGAGCAGAACCGGTAATTAAAATGACTTTATCCTTCATAGTGTCAACGAATAACGAATTTGTTACGAATTTACGAATGTTTGTTTATTCGCAATCGATTCGTTTTTCGTTGATTACAATTTATAATAATTCTCCAATATTATATCGGACTTCATCAATCTTCCTTCCAACAAGTGGAACTTCTTCAATTCTAATTCTTTTTAGAATCTCTGGCAAATCTTTTTGATTAGTTATTTCAAAAAAGACCCTATCTAAATTTAAAAGATTGAAACTGGCTAAAATTACTCCAAAAAAGGTGGTCAGCTTGTCGGGCTTTTGAATTACTTGAGCGTCAGCTAAGGTTAGACAATTGGGCAGAATTCCTCTTAAATTTTCTATTATTTTTTCCTCTTCTTGAAGATATTTCAATCCAAGATAATTTTCTTTCTTTAAGAATTTTAAGATATTCTTTGAGGCCGAAATTTCTCCCATTTTTAAAATCGGTAAATTGATTATCAAACTGTTAGTAAAAAGCTCTTCTGAGAGTTCAAAACTGGTACCCCCCTTTTCCTTTTTGATGAAATTAGTTTTAGCCAAATCTAAGGGTAAAATTTTGAAATTTTGACAGACTTTAAGAAGCTGGGATTTTTGAGCCGAAGCCTCAATTGGAGTTTCATCAAAACTTTGAGCTGCCACTTTAATTTTCTCTACCTTTGCTCCTTTTTGGAGTAAATATTTAATTAAACTTTCTAAAAACTGGGGACTGGTATTTTCAGCAAAATAGGGATGTTTTGGAGAAGCCAAAGTTGGTAAAATTAATATTTTAGAATTTTGGTCAATCTCCAACCCCCCGATTAATTCTACTGCCTTTTCCATTGCTTCCAAAATATTATATTTTATCCGCCAAATAGCCACCACTTCTTTATCCTTTTTTGGTTCAATTTTAAACTCTTGACCAATTTTGTATTCTTTGATGCTTTTTTGAACCCATTTGTTTCCTTTTTCATTTTCCAAGACCAAGACAAAATAAGGGACATCGGGGTGCAAAAGAGTAGGAATATTTACTTTTGAGACACCAATTACTTTAATTTTTTCATTTCGCACCCTTTCTAAATTAACAAAACAATTAGGACATTCTTCAACCAGATATTGCCAGACCTTTTTACATTTTGGACATTGATAAAACATGGTATAATCTTAAATTATTTAGAAATTGTGATGAATTATTCGTATAAATTTGTAATTCGTATATTCGTACAAATTCGTAATTCGTAGGGTTATGAAAACTTATCTTTTACCAAAAGAACTCAGGAAAGAATTAAGAAAAATTTGGGGGATTCCTATTTTTGGAAGAAAGAAAGAGGTGGCCAGAAAGTTTAAAGATTTTGTTCAAAAAAAGAAATTTAAAAAAATAATTACAGTTGGAGATCACTGTTCCTTACACCTTCCTTCGGACATTAAAATTTTTGATGGGAAGATAAAACGGAAAAAAGTTAAAAAAATTTTACCCTTTTCCTTAAGTTGCTCAAATCCAGCCGGCACAATTCAAAGCGAAGTCTGGCCAATAATTAAGAAGGCAATCAGGGATAAGAAAAATGTCTTTATTGAAGGCGAAGAAGACCTTTTAGTTATTCCTTCCGTCTTACTTTCAGAAAGAAGAACTCTTGTAATCTATGGTTTCCTTGAGAAAGGAGTTTGTTTGATTGAGGTAAAACCTGAGATGAAAAAAGCTTTTAAAGAGCTTTTGAAAAAATTTAAAACTAAATAACTTTCTTAAGAAAACAAATAACTTTCCGAGATTTTTCGAAAGTGGAACCCCCAGATTGCCAGTTCCACTGCCATTGGGAAAAGCTTTGGTTTTTTAAAAAGACTCCAAAATATCAGCTTCCAATAATAAGCTCTTTCCCTTTCTTTTATTCCCAAGATCCAGATTGATTTTAGGAGGGCTAAGAAATTTTGAAGATTAAATCTGAAATATCTTTTTCTCTTTGGTTTATACTTTTTCAAAAATGTTGTTAATCTCTGATAGTAATGTTTGGGCAAATAAATGTTATTTATAACTCTTTTGTAGCCCGAAATCAGCACTTGATAATTCATCTTAGGAATAAAATTTAAGGTACAATCGGTATTATTACCGGTTGGCTCCCCTATTAAACGATTCTCAGCTTTTAATCTTTGATACAATCTTGTCTTGGGTGGAGCGTTTAGCAAGCCTACCATGGCCGCAGCAACCCCGCTTCTTTGAATAAAGTTAATTATCCTTTCAAAGATTGAAGGAGTATCATTATCAAAACCTAAAATGAATCCTCCCTGGACCTGTAACCCCTGATTTTGAATAGTTCTGACCGAAGCCAACAAATTACGATTTAGATTTTGAAATTTACCACACTCAGTTAAGCTTTCTTCTTCGACGGTCTCAATCCCTACAAATACACTGGCAAATCCAGCCTCGACCATTAACTCCATTAGTTTTTTGTCATCAGCCAGGTTTATTGAGACCTGGGTATTAAATGAAAATGGATAATTTCTTTTTTTCATCCATTCTATCATTGCTGGCAAAATTTCTTCTTTTAATTTTACTTTGTTTCCGATAAAATTATCATCAACAATAAAGACATTTCCTCTCCAACCCCTATCATATAAAACATTGAGCTCTCTCAATATTTGATTTTTATCTTTTACCCTCTGGATCCTTCCATTTAAGAGAGCAATATCGCAGAACTCGCAATTAAAGGGACATCCTCTTGAATATTGAGTGCCCATAGTGGCATATTTTCTCATATCAATTAATTCCCAGAGGGGGACAGGAGAGCTTTTTATGTCTGGCCATTCATTAACTTTGTAAATTTTTTTCAAAGAACCATTTTTTAAATCCTCTAAAAACAGAGAAAGGATATCTTCCGCTTCCCCCAGGACAAAATGATTTATATCTTCTAAAAATTCCTCATAACCGGTGGTAAAAAGAGGGCCACCGGCAACGATTTTAACTCCTAACTCTTTAGTTCTTTCAATGATTTCTTTCACCGATTCTTTTTGAACAATCATGGCTGAGATAAAAACAAAATCGGCCCACAAGACATCTTCATCTTTTAATTTCTCAACATTTAAATCTATTAATTTTTTCTCCCATTCCTTAGGCAATAGAGCAGCCACTGTTAATATTCCCAAGGGAGGAAAGGCTGCCTTTTTACTAATAAAAGGAAGGGCATAGCGAAAACTCCAAAAAGTATCAGGATATTTTGGCCAAATAAATAAGATTTTCATAATGTATAAGAGGCGATATATCAGGTAAAACCTGCTATAAAACCTTTTTTAAAATGTGAACAGTGACGCTGCCACCTGTTCCACCAATATTATGACACAAACCAATTTTGGGAACAGGTCTCACTTGCCTTTCACCACATTTTCCTCGCAGCTGATTAACAATTTCATATACTTGAGCTAAACCGGTGACTGAAATCGGATGACCTTTGGCTTTCAAGCCACCGGAAGGATTGACCGGCAACTTCCCATCTAAATTGACAATTCCTTTTCTAATTAATTCTGCTCCCTCCCCAATTGGAGCAAAGCCTAAATCTTCATAAGAAAATAATTCTACTGAGGTAAAGGCATCGTGAACTTCAGCAACATTGATATCTTTTGGCTTAATTTTAGCTTTTTTAAAAGCTTGTTGAGCGGCTAATCTGGTTGCTTTAAAATGGGTAACCTCTTTTCGATCAAAAGTCAAAAGATAATCAGTGGCGAAACCGGAACCAATGATTTCAATATCGGTTTTTTCTTTTGAAAGAATGGCTGCTGCCCCGCCATTAATTGACAGAGAACAATCCATCAGGCGAAAAGGGGAGGCAACTACGGGCGAGTTTTTTATTTGCTCCAAGGTCACTGGCCTTTTATAAAAATAGGCTTTTGGATTTAAAGTGGCATTTTGATGATTTTTGAAGGAAATTAAAGCTAAATCATCCATTGTGGCTGTATATTTTCTCGTGTACTGCTGCCAAACTAAGGCATTTTGAACCGGAAAAAGCATTCCTTCGGTTTGTTCAATGACCCTTTCAGCAGCTGACATTATCCAGTCTACTGTTACTTCGCTTTTATTGTCTACTAGCCTTTCTCCGCTAAGGGCCAAAACATTTTTGAAACCAAGACGATTTGCTACCCAGGTAGCTACCCCTCCACCAGCACAAACCGATGGTGTTTCGATAATGGGAACATTGGTTTTAAATAAACCAGAAAGCAAAGAAATTTTATGGGTTTGGTGTTCTCCGGCAGCAGCACTGGAAATGGCTGAAAGAACAATAGCATCAATATCAGAAATTTTCATTCTGGAGTCTTTTAATGCCTCCATTGTTGCTTCAAAAGCTTGTTGCCACCAGGGTTTTTGAGAATAATCAAATTTTGTCATTCCAACACCCTTTATGTACATAAAATTCTAAATCCTAAGCACCAAATCCTAAACAAATTCAAATGACTAAAATTCAAAATTCTAAACACGTTTTGAACATTTGGATTTTGAATTTTGATATTGTTTAGAATTTAGGATTTTGGATTTGGGATTTATTATTCTACTGTTGTCCAGCCGACAATTAAAGCTCCTGGTCCAAGCCCAGCACAAAGTATTGCTGGCCCTTCACTTATAAAAGGTACCTCAGTTTTTATTTTTTCCTTTAACATTTTTTTTAGTTTCTTAGCCGCTTCCAGATTATCGGCATGATTGATTATAACTCTAATTTTTTTACCTTTTCTTCTGGTTCTCTTACTTTCTTTGAAGATTTTCTTAAAAAGAGCTTCGGCCATATCTTGGGCAAAAACTATTCCTCCCTTGGTAATAATTCCATCTTTTAATTCCATTAAAGGATGAAACCTTAGTTTCTTCATTCTCCTTATCCAATTGGCCTGAGATTTAGTTATTCTGCCAAGGGACTCTATCCATTTAGGATCTTCAAAGATGAGGTAAAGCTTGGTTTCAGGAGTTTTCTTTTTAAGTTCATCAATGATTTCAGTGATTTCTCTTTGTTCTTGAATTAGTTCAATAGCCCGTAAAACCAAAAGAGCTTGGCCGGCAGCGCCATTTAAAGAATCGAGAACAAACACTCTTTCTGGATCTTTTACCATGGCTTCTGCCTGTTTGGCTGAGTTATAGCAACCTGAAATTTTGGAAGTTACCGTAATACATAAAACTTTATCAAATTTTTTTAGTTGTTTTTTATAGGCATCTAAATAAGATTTTGGCGTTGCCTGAGAAGTCTTTGGAAAAGTTTTAATTCCTCTTTTTTCTATCTCTCTCATCTTTTGATAAATATTTTCTCCCGGAATTTTTTCTAATTCTGGCCAGTTAAGGATAGCCGGTGCTATTTCAATTTGATATTTTTCCAAAATCTTTGGTAAAAGAGTAGAAATATCTTCAGTGACAATGCCGATAGAAACCTTTCTGACTGATTCTTCGCCCACTACTTCTTTTGCCATATCTTCAATTCTTAAGCTTTGAATTTGGCCTAAACCCTTAATAGTATCTCTTACTTCATCCGGGTAATCGGTATGGATGTGGATTTTCATTTTATTTCCAATTCGAACTATGTCTAAGGAATCACCAAGTTTTTTTAATCTTTCCCGAAATATTTTCCCATCAACTCTTGGATTTTCTATTAAAGAAACGAGTTCATAGCGGTTGGAAAGGACCTGGACAAATCTCCTAATTTTCTCTGAGGGTTTTTTCTTGTCCGCCAAAGCCTTGACCAGGAGGGGTTTTTCTAAAGCTTCCAAATGACTTTCCAAAATCATCAGGAAACCTAAGCCTCCGGCATCAACCACATTTGCTTTTTTGAAAATTTCCATTTTCTCTCTAGTAGCCAAAAGGGCTTCATTAGCTTTTTCTACTGCTGCCTTGAGAATATTGACAATGTTCGTTTCCCTTTTTGTCTTTTTTTTGAAAGCAACACTTGCCGCATCAATCACATCCAAAATTGTTCCCTCTTGAGGATTCTGAATAGATTGCCGAGCTCTTTCCGCCCCTTTTTCAAAGGCAATAGCTAATTTTTTAGCATTAACTGGGTTTTTGTCAAGCTGGGGCAAAAATCCAGCTAAAAAGCCGGTGTAAATTACCCCGGCATTTCCTTGAGCAGCAGTTAGAGCTCCGTCTAAAACCGCCTCGGCAATTTCACTTAGATCTTTGAATTCTTTTCTTTCAATTTCTTCTTTTACTCCTAACAAAGTTTTTGCCATATTGTTTCCGGTATCCTGATCTGGCACTGGAAAAATATTGATTTTGTTAATCTCCTCTTTTTCTTTCTCAATTCTCTCATAAGAAAGGAGCATCATCTCTTTTAGCTCTTTTTGAGTAAGATATAACATATCAACGAATAACGAATCTCGTACGAATTTACGAATTAAGGTTAATAATTCGTTTAAATTTTACTTCTTTTGAACCGAAATTAGCAATAATTCCTAATTCTAAATTCTTTGCTTTTAGATAAGAAAGAATTTGCTCTATATGTCTTTTGGAAAATTTATCTCCTTTCTTGATCTCCAGAACTATCTTATTTTCTATTAAAAAGTCTAAATAATAATTACCAATCTTTTCGTTTTTGAAAACTAAAGGGACATAAACTTCTCTCTGGAAAGAAATTCCACATCTTTTAAATTCTGGCAATGGCTTTATGATAATGTTTCTCATGATGCCCGGGTCCCAATTGATTGTAAACCTCAAAAAGGATGCCAATAATTTGATAACTTAACTCTGGATAAATTAAATCTTTTCTCTTTAAAATTCTCGCCATATATCATATCTATTCGTATATTCGTAGTGGATTCGCTATTCGTTGATTACTTAAATTTTTCTTCCAGCTCCTTTAGGAATTTAGTTGCTAAATCCTTCGCTCCGAAACCAAAGGCAATTCCTAAAGCAATAGAGATGGTAATAACCATACCAATGAAAATAACTAAGATTAGGGGGGAAGCAATTTTGAGCTGATGCAGGATAGCTAAAATAGCAAAAAACCAGATTGTCCAACGGATTAACCTTCCCAAAAATCTAGAATAAGTTATTTTTTCTTTCTCTAAAGTTCCGACAACAATCTTTTGGGAAAAATCAGTCAAAAAAGCAGCAACCACAAAAATCAAAGCAGAAATAAAAATATTTGGGAAATAACCAATTACCTCTTTCAAAAGCTGACTAATTCGAACCAAGCCCAAAATTTCTGAAGAAGCCATTAAAAAAAGGATAATAAAAAACCATTTGACTAATTCACCAAAAAATTTAGGGGCATTAAGACGAGCATCAATCTTTAATAGGGCTTCCTCCAGACCCATCCGTTTTAAAACCTGGTTTAGTCTAATTTTGTTAAGAAAAGCAACTGATAAGGCACCTATCCACTTGGAAATAAAGATGCCTATAAGGAGAATTAAACCGGCCCAAAAAATTGAGGGCGAGATTTCAGTTAAATTTTGCCAAATTGACCTAGGAATTTCTTGATACATACCGAAAGCGATATACGAATTTACCGAAACTGACGTACGAATTTACGAATTTGCAGTTTCGGATACGAATTTTTTTATTCGTATATTCGTAGTGATTCGTAATTCGTAGGGTTATATGTTATATCTTATCTTACCATTTGCTGGAGTGCAATCCCAGAAGATAACCAATCCGGTTAAATATTATATGTAAAAAGAAGGTTAAAACAAAAAGAGTTACCCAAATAATTAGATTGAGCTTTAAAAATGGTGTCAAGAAAATAAAAGCTCCAATGACATAATTTGTTTGGTCAAAAGGCAAAAATCTGGCCCCAGGTTTAATTTTTAGCCTCCGTTTAATAAAAGCAAATAGTAAATCGCCAAAAACTGCCCCACTAGAAATTAAAAAACCAAAAAGGAAAATATTAATTTTACGATAGTCAAAAAAACTAATTCCTCTAATAAAAGGAAACTGATAAAACCAGAGCTGAAGAAGGGTGATTAAAATTCCCACTATTATTCCCAAAATCACTCCCCGCCAAGTTTTATGAACACCTAAAATAGGTTGGCCTCTGAATTTTCTATCAAAATCAACCGGCCTATCGAAAAAATTAAAGATTCCCGCTTTTTTGATCAAGGGAGGGGTCATATTAGTGAAGTAAGCTGGAAGAAAAAAATAGAGACAAGAGAGAATAAACTGAACCATAAAATCAACGAAAAATGAATTTATTCCGAATATACGAGTAAAGAAATAAGTGCTAAAATGAATTCGTAGATTCGTAAATATTCGTAATTCGTAGGGTTTATGAAATGTGATTTACACGTCCATACTTCTTATTCTTATGATGGCCTTTCCTCGCCAAGGGAAATGGTTGCCGCTGCTATCTCTAAAGGAATTGATTGTATTGCCGTCTGCGACCACGGGGAGATTGAGGGAGCGATTAAAGCTAAAAAGTATGGGGCAAATAAATCAATTTTAATTATACCTGGGATCGAAGTAAAAACAAAAGAAGGAGATATTTTAGGTTTAAATATAAAACAAATAATTCCCAATTGGCTTTCAGCCAAAGAAACCATTAAAAGAATCAAAAAAGAAGGCGGCTTGGCAATCATTCCCCATCCCTTTGCTTGGTTTTGTTCTTTTAGAGGAAATTTAAAGGATTTGCTGGGAGAAATTGATGGGATTGAAGTTTTAAATTCCTCTATCTTTGGTCCGGGCAATAAAAAGGCCTTGGGTTTCGCTAAAAAACATAATCTCCCTTTTACTGCTGGGTCCGATGCCCACTTCCCCAATTTTATTGGCCAGGCCTATTTAGAAATCCCGGGAGATAATTTATCAGTTGCGGAGGTTTTAAATGCAATAAAAAATAAGGCCGGGAGAATTGAGGGAGAAGAAGCCGAATTTTTCGAAAAAATAATTGACCACTCCAAAAGGAACTTAGCCAAAATAAGGCTCTAAACCCAAAGATGTAGCCAAATCCCGTAAAATATTGCCATGACCTTTATTTTACGGACTTAGAAACTTGGGATTTTACGTACATAAATATGTTAGAGGAGAAAAGGGAAAAGTTTAAAAAAATCGAAAACATAATTGGGAAAATATTTTCTAAAATTGGTTTGACTCCTAACCAATATACTTTAATTTCTATTTTTTTTGCCGCTTTCTCTTTTTATTTTTTAGTCAAGATTAATCCAGCTTTAGCTTTGGTTTTCTTTCTTTTTGCAGTTTTTTTAGATTTTGTAGACGGAGCAGTAGCCAGATTTTTAAAAATAGAAACAAAAAAAGGTGCCTATTTGGACACAATTTGTGACCGCTATGTTGAGGGAATTATTTTATTGGGCTTTCTTTTTTTACCCTTGCCTAGTTTTCTTTTATCATCCAAAGTTTGGATTTTCCTTGCCTTTTTTGGTTCTCTAATGACTACTTATGTCAAGGCAGCAGCAAAAGAAAAGGAATTAGTGGAGGAAGAACTAAAAAAAGGCCTCTTTGGCCGAACAGAAAGAATAATCTTGATTTTTCTGGCAATGTTTTTTGGTATTTTCAACCTTTCATGGATGATTTATCCAATAATAATTTTAGCCCTTCTTTCAAACATCACTGCTTTTCAAAGAATATATTTGGCTCTTAAGAATGAGAAACAGCGTTTTTGAAGTGGTTAATTTCAACTTTTTTAATTGAATTGATTTTAATTGCAATCACATCAATCTGCCATTTTGAATTCAATGGTATTTTCTTTTTCATTAACCAACTTTCAGCAACTTTTCTTAGCTTTCTTTGTTTACTAAAATTTACTTTTTCCTCTGGTGAGATAGCGGAGAGCTGTTCTCCTCCTCTCTTAATCAGAGTTTTCACTTCAACAAAAGAAATAATATCTTCTTTTTTAGCCACAATATCAATTTCTCCCTTTTGAGGATTTCCCGGAATTCTAAGGGAATAATTTTTATCTAAAATTTTATATCCTTTATTTTTGAGATATTTTTCCGCAATTCGTTCACCAAAATTTCCAATTTTTTTCGTGGTCATGTGGACCCGGCGAGAATTGAACTCACACCTGCGCAATGCGAATGCGCTGTTCTACCATTAAACTACAGGCCCATTGAAAATAAAAATTCTAAATCCCAAGCATCAAATTCCAAACAAATTCGAATGGCTAAAATTCAAAATTCTAAACAGGCAGTTTTGAACATTTGGGTTTTGAATTTTGGTATTGTTTAGAATTTAGGATTTCGAATTTGGGATTTATAGATCAAGAATATCTCTCAGTTCTCTCAACGATCTAATTTTCTTCATTGGCGCTTCTGATACTGAGTTATTTCTGTCTATTAATATTGTCTCCATTCCTAAATTTTGGGCTGGGATCAAATCTCTTTCTATTTCATCGCCAATCATTAAGGATTCTTCTGGTTTCGCTTTTAATTCTCTCAGAACGGCTAAAAAGGCCCTTTTATCTGGTTTTAAGAATTTTGTTTCTTTTGGGGTAAAGATTTTGGCAGAAGCTTGAAGGCCAGAATTCTCAACCAGGAGTCTGGCACTATTAGTTAAGATTGCTTTTTTGAAAGGTAGGTTTAGAGCTTCTTTTATATCATCGTAAAGCTCAAAAACAAGTTTTTCTTTTAAAAAATTAGACAAAACTTTAGTTTTTTCTTTTCTTGGTTTCTCAACAAAACCTTCTAATATCTGTTGGCTAAAATCTAACCAATTTTCTGAAAAGCACATTGATTTGGAAAACAAAGAAGAAAACCGTTTTATTTCTTTGGCAGTTTTAACTTTAATACCAAAATCTTTCAAAGAAGAGTAAAATTCTTTTAAATCTGTCATTGGAAAATAGGCTAGTGTTCCCCAAAAATCAAAAATAACTAGTTTTGGCTTCATTCGGGGCATCGGGAGTCGAACCCGATCTCCATTCTCCCGAAGAATGCGTACTACCGTTATACTATGCCCCGCAAACACACGCAACATAGAACACGTAACGCATAGCAGATAAATTTATTTTAAAATGCTCCATGTTTTATGTTATGTGTTTCAAGATTACGTCACCCAATATTTCTTTTTTGTCATTTTATCTTTCTTCATTCCAATTTCTTCTC
>JBHIEB010000005.1:0-16269 GCA_046760405.1 Minisyncoccales bacterium | reverse complement strand
CCAAAACTAATTTGGTTATAAATGCCTTAATTTTTGGGATTTTATTTTTAGGCTGGCGAAATTTTTTTTACGCTTTATTTTCTGTCCATTTCTTAAACAGAACAGCAGTAGTGGGTCAAGGACCCCAGGTTGAAAATCTAAAAAAAGAAATCTCGGAAAGACCTTATTTGGGATACAAATTAATTCCAGTCGATTTAAAAAAAGAGCTTCTTTCTCAAATTCAAAAAGAAAATATCGACACTGTAATCTTTACTGAAGAGATTGAATCCGATCCCAAATTTCTCAAAGCACTTTATTTCTGTTTACCGGCTCGAGTAAATTTCTTAGAGTTCGCTAACACCTACGAGTTAATTTATGAGAAAATTCCGGTTTCAACGGTTTCCCGGGGTTGGTTTTTAGAAAATCTAAAAGAAAGAGAAAAAGGGTTTTATGACAAAGTAAAACAAGGTTTTGATATAATTTTAGCTATTTTTTTACTCATTTTGACTTTCCCGCTTTGGCCCCTGATCGCCCTATCTATTAAATTAGAAGACAGAGGACCGGTTTTTTATTCCCAGGAAAGAATTGGAAAAGACAGAAAGTCGTTTATCTTGTATAAATTCAGGTCAATGAAAGTGGGAGCAGAAAAAGAAAAGGCAATTTGGGCAAAAAAGAATGACCAAAGAATAACCAGGGTTGGGAGATTTTTAAGAAGGGTTCATCTTGACGAATTACCTCAAACAATTAATATCTTGAAGGGAGACATTTCTCTGGTTGGACCAAGGCCAGAAAGACCAGAATTCGTTGAAAAGTTGGAAAAAGAAATTCCTCACTACCATTTGAGACATTTAATTAAACCCGGATTTACTGGTTGGGCTCAGATAAAATTTAGATATGGCAGGTCAATTATGGACAGCAAAGAAAAATTTGAGTATGATTTATATTATCTAAAAAATAGGAATTTTTTACTCGATTTGGGAATTTTACTAAAAACCTTTCAATTATTTTTTAAGCACGAATGATATAATGCGAATTAATTCTAATTTATTATTCGAATGCCGCGAATTTGATTATGAGATATCGAAAGAGAGATTTGATTCATCCTAAATTATCTTATTTAATAAATGGATTGTTATTCAAAGCTCATAACAGTTTAGGTCGTTTTAGAAACGAAAAACAATATGCAGATGCTTTAGAGGAGCTCCTCAAAGAAAATGGTATTCGATATCAAAGAGAAGTACCATTACCAAAATCTTTTAAAGGAGAAAAGGCAAGAAGAAATATCCCCGACTTCCTAATAGATAATAAAATTATTCTAGATATTAAGGCAAAAAGGTTAATAACAAAAGAAGATTATTATCAAGTGCGTCGTTATCTCGTTTCTTACAAGAAAAAATTAGGAATTATAATCAATTTTCGACAAAGATCACTTGCACCAAAAAGAGTTTTAAACACCGATCTCCAAACATAATTCGCATCATTCGCATACTAATTCGCATTAATTAGCATTATGACTTTTAAACAATTAAAATTGGCAGTGGTGGGTTTAGGTTACGTTGGGCTTCCTTTGGCAGTGGCTTTTGGCAAGACAAAAATTGGGCCTGTTTTAGGATTTGATATCTCAAAAAAAAGAATAAAAGAGTTAAAAAGAAATTTCGACAGAACTGGAGAGGTAGATAAAAAAGATTTAATAAAAT
The DNA here is from genome assembly GCA_046760405.1 of Minisyncoccales bacterium. Lineage (GTDB taxonomy): Bacteria > Patescibacteriota > Minisyncoccia > Minisyncoccales > JANBVM01 > JBHIEB01. The sequence goes on along the minus strand of JBHIEB010000005.1, from coordinate 14,593 downwards.
CCAAGGTAAAATATAGTTTTAATCCCAAAGATTTAAGCAAGAGAAACTTTATAATAACTGCCCTACCCACCCCGATTGATAAGTTCAAAAGGCCAGATTTAAGATATATCAAATCTGCCTCAAAGATTATTGGTGAGAATTTAAAAGCAGGGACAATTGTTGTTTTTGAGTCGACGGTTTATCCCGGGGTAACCGAAGAAATATGTGGCCCCATAATTGAAAAATATTCTAAGTTAAAAACAAGAAAAGATTTTAAATTGGGTTATTCTCCAGAAAGACTAAATCCCGGAGATAAAAAGCATACGATAGACAAGATAGTAAAAATTATTTCAGCCCAAGACAGAAAAACTTTAGATACAATAGAAAAAGTTTATGGCTTAATCTGCAAAGCCGGGTTATATAGAGCTCCAAGCATTAAGACAGCTGAAGCAGCCAAGATAATAGAAAATATTCAAAGGGATTTAAATATTGCTTTGGTCAATGAACTTTCTTTGATTTTTTCAAAAATGAATTTGGATGTCAGAGAGGTGATGAAAGCAGCAGCTACAAAATGGAACATCCAATATTTTGAACCGGGCTTGGTAGGAGGAGGCTGCATTCCGAAGGATCCTTACTTATTAACATACAAGGCAAGAAAGCTTGGTCACTATCCAAAAATTATTTTGGCCGGAAGAAAAGTAAATGAATATATCCCCTATTATGTGGCTAATTTAACTTTTCAAGCATTAAGAGAAGCTAAAAAGAAAATCAAAGATTCAAAAATTTTAGTTTTGGGTTTAACTTTTAAAGAGAATTGCCGAGATTATCGCAATTCAAGAATTGAAAAAACAATTAAGAAATTAAAAAATAAGGGGTGCCAGGTTTTTGGTTATGACCCCCTTCTTTCCAAAAAAGAAATAGAAACTTTTGGGCTAAAATCTGTTTTAAATTTACCCGGAAATCGAAAGAAATTCGATGCTCTAATTTTATCTGTAATCCATAACCAATTTAAAAAACTTAATTTAATGAGTCTGAAAAAAATTTCAAAAAACCCTCTGATTTTAATTGACATTAAGGGTCATTTCCGAAATTCAAAAAAAGATGATTTTATTTACAAATCTATTTAAGCAAATTCAACAATAATACCCCCTTAGCAGCCAAATTGACCAGTGTGTTTAAAAAATATAGATTTCCTAAAAAAAGCAGAATATATATAAGCTGAAATGCAAAAAATAAAGCAAAAAATTTATAATTTTTTACGCTGGTCACAAAGATATACCGGAACTGATAATATCTATTTGGTAACAGGGGGTTTTTGGTTAACTCTTGGACGTATTGTGTCTTTGGGTATTTCTTTTTTATTAGCCATAGCTTATGCTAATTTTTTAGACCCCCTTACTTTTGGAAATTATAAATATATCTTGTCCCTGGCTACAATTCTTTTAGTATTCTCTTTACCTGGTATGGGGTTGTCTTTAATTCAGGCAGTGGCTCGAGGTTTTGAAGGAGGATTTTATCGGATACTAAAATTAAAAATAAAATATGGAATCTTAGGAAGCCTAGTCGCCCTTTCTTTGGCTGCCTATTATTTTTTAAAGGGAAATAGTTTCTTGCCAATTCCCCTACTAATATTAGGGCTTTTGTTTCCTTTTTTTCATGCTTTTAGAATTTATAGTCAGCTCTTAACCGGTCGAAAGCTATTTAATGTCAGGTTTAGATATATTACTTCTGACAAGTTTATTTCTTCTCTAATTTTAATTTTGGGATTAATTTTATTAAATAAAATTGGGGCCTCAACAAACTTCAGTCTTATTTTTTTAATAACTATCTATTTTTTAGTTCCTACCATTATTGCCCTTGTTTTCTATTATCTAATTCGTAAAAGATTTAAACCAAACAAAAAGGAGGACCCTCAAACTATAACTTATGGAAAACGCTTGAGTTTTCTGGGCATCATCCAAGCTGTCTCCCAAAGGTTGGATCAGATTTTAGTCTTTCATTATTTGGGAGCAGCTCAAGTGGCTATTTATGCTTTTACCATTTTTCCAGTTGATGAAATAAGAGGCTTTTTTGATGTTATATCAGATCTGGCTTTTCCCAAGTTTAGCCAACAAACCAAAGAAGAATTAAAAAAAACTTTTTTTAGAAAAGTTTTTAGGTTGTTAATCTTGGGTTTTATAATAATGCTAATATATATTCTTTTGGCTCCTTTTTTCTATAAAATTTTGTTTCCTAAATATTCAGAATCGATTCTCTACTCCCAGTTATTTGCTATCTCTTTTTTGGTAGCGGGAGGATCATTACCGGTAGCTGCTCTGGACTCCCAAATGGCTACCAAAAAGAGATATATTCTCACTCTCTTTGCCAAAATCACTATGATTGGATTGATGTTTGTTCTGGTTTTATTTTATGGAATATTGGGAATAATAATTGGAAGAATGATTGCTATGTTTCTTTCTTTTCTTCTTTCTCTCTGGTTAGTGAAAAAACTTTAATGTAATCACGGGGATATTTAATAAATAATCTTCAGTATTTTTGTAAACATTATCTTGGTTCTCCAAACAAGAAAGCTATAGATTATTCTAAATATTCCAAAGAAATCTGCTTGTCCTCTTCAATGAAGGCTTTTGTTTTTTTACCCAGAACCAAGCCAATGTTTTTAGGAGGGATGCCGCCTTTACCCGGTCTTTTAAAGGTAATCATTTTTCTGGTGATTATGGTCCCTGGCGCAATATCTCGGGCAGCCACAATGCTTTGAATTGCCCAATCTCTTGATTTTTGAAGAGCTAAGGCCAATTTTCTTTCTGGAATTGGCTTTTTAGCTTTTTCAAGTTCTCGAATTTGACTGACCATTTTTTTAAACTCTTTTGGTAAAAGAGCGCCAGGATTATCAAGAGAACGAGGATCAGCCTTATCAAAGGTAAGATGTTTTTCTATTACCAAAGCGCCCAAAGAAGCGGCCGCCAGAGGGATATGCCAGCCTACGCTATGGTCAGAGATACCAACTGGAATTTTAAGTAATTTTCGAAGTCGTTGAATACGAGACAAATCTACCATCTCGTAGGGAGTTGGATAAATAGTGGTGCAATGAAGAGCTACTACCCCTGCCGCCCCTGATTTAAAAAGGGTTTGAACGGCTTTTTTAGCTTCTTTATCAGACTGTAACCCAAAAGAAATAATAACTGGTTTTTTCTTTTTGCCAACCTTTTTAAGAAAGTCATAATTATTACTCTCTCCTGAACCCACTTTTAAAAAGGGAACCTTTAGTTCTTTGGCCAAAAAATCAAGACTTTCTTCATCATGAGGAGTAGCAAAAAAAGTAATGTTTTTTTTAGCACAATAACGTTTTAATTTACGGAGGTTTTGAAAACTCATTTCCCGGCCCTTCATTCTTTTAAACCAGTCATAACCAAGCTCTCCAACCAAATCCTGACTTGCTTTTTTACTAACTAAGTTTTCAGTTTTCCAAGCCTGAAATTTTACGGCATTTGCTTTAGCTCTAACAGCTGCATCAGCTTGTTTTTTGGCTAAGGTAAGCTTTCCGTAATTTGTCACTCCTCCCTCCAAGATAATAAAAATGGGTTTTCCTTCCCCGACTAATCTTTTTCCTAATTTTATTTTATTTTTTCTTTGAGCCATAAAAATTACTTTTTGGCTTTGTTTTTCTTTCTTTTTCTCATTAGGCATTCAGCAATAAACAGATCAAAAGGGTCATTAACATCCCAGGCTGTTTCCCTGTCGATTATTATAGAAATTGAAGATTTGCCTTGAACAGTGTTGGTTTTAAAAAGGTTTTCAGGTTTGAAAGCAAAAAGGTTGCCGAAGGCATAAATCTTGGGCCTCTTACCACTTTCAATGCTGTGTTTTGCTCTTTCTTTTGGCATCAAAAAATGGGTAAATCCTTTTTTATCAATGTAACGCTCATTGTAGGGATGAAAAACAGTAGGCACTTCAATTACTGTTTCCACTGAATCAACTTTTCTCCTAATGAGAAGTTTTAGAGCCCTATCAATCTGGTCTGTTTGAATTAAAGGAGAATCAGGTGTAACTAAGAGAATAAAATCTGGCCAATAATTTTCTTTTTCTTTTAAAAACTTTAAGGCGTGCTTTAAGACCGGAAGGGTTGGCGTTTTATTAGTAGCCAGACTTTGAGGTCGCTTAAAAGGAATCTCGATTCCATTTTTTCTGCCAATTCTGGCAATCTCCTCATCGTCAGTGGTTAAAATAATCCGGTTGACCAGTTTGCTTTTTTTAACGGCATTAAAAACATATTCTATCATCGGTCGGCCCAAAAGAGGGACTATATTTTTCTTGGGAATTCTTTTCGACCCCCCTCGAGCTGGAATGAGGCAAAGAATTTTATAAGATTGACCGACTTTTTTCATTATTTATCGCCATTTAACGGTTGGCCGAATTAATTCTCTTTTAGCTTCAATTCTATCTTTAAATCTTATTAAATCTTTTAAGGTCTGAGGGACTACCTCTCTCAAACCCCTTGGCTTCAATCCTAATCGATACAGCCCTTGATTGTCAGGATTATAATAGTGTTCCTCAGCCTCTATTCTGGGATTTTCAATAGGCCGAATTTCTACTCGAAGCCCCATTTTCTCTCCGATCTCTTTAACGATTTCAGCTAAATCATTGATAGTAAATGTTTCTATCCACTGATTAAAAACTCTATATTCACCTTCTTTGGGCGGATTTTCTAGACAGAGATGAATACATTGCATTGTATCGTTAATGTTAATGTATCCCCGAATTTGGCCTCCTTTACCATAAGGGGTCAAAGGATAACCAACTACTGCCTGAGCACAGAACCTGTTCAAAACTGTCCCGAAAACATGGTCAAAATCATATCTCGTCCTTTGCCAATCTTTCTTTATTTCATCAATTTTGGTGCCATAAACTGGTCCTTGGTTCAAATCAGTTGACCTCAATCCCCAAATCTTACAAGCGAACATAATATTGTTTGAATCATGAGCTTTAGTCCAATGATACCAGCTGCCGGACTGTTTTGGGAAAGGTAAAGTATCTTTTCTTCCCCGATATTCTATTTCAAAAAACCCTTCGGGAATATCGATATTGGGAGTGCCATATTCGCCCATCGTCCCTAATTTTATCAAATGAGCTTTTGGGCAAAATTCTTTCATCGCCCATAATAAATTTAAAGTTCCTTCAATATTGTTTCGATGAGTAAAAACAGCATGCTTAACATCAATCATTGAATAAGGAGCTGAAGGTTGCTCGCCTAAATGAACAATAGCATCGGGCTGAGTTTTCTTAATTACTTCTTTAACTTTCGAATAATCGGTGAGGTCGCCTACTTCAAATGGAATGCGCTTCATCCTCTCTTTGGGCTCAAGAATGGGAACTGCTGAGTGGCTTTTTACTTCCTTGACCATTCTTCTTCTTAAAAAGTTATCTAAGCCAAAAACCTGATAGCCCCTTTCTCTTAAATACAAAGCTAAAGGCCATCCTAAATAACCATCAATTCCTAAAATAAGAACTTTTTTCATAGTTTTATTATAATGTTAAACGGGTATTAACTTTTTATGAAATAGATTTCTCTATTCGTATTTTTCTTCCCAGGGTCATCATTTTGTAACCTATCTTTCGGTCAAGTAAAATCTTCTCCAATACACTTGAAAGTTCCGAGCCAATTAATTCTTTGATTGGATTTTCTTTTTCTGACTCTTTTAGATAAGGGTTTCTGAAATCCAAATAGTTCAATATAGTATCCAGTTCGGGTTGAAATGAAGTTATTTCTACCACTTCAAAACCACATTTCTTGAACAAATACCCTAAAGTTACGGGGGAAAAATATCCACAGTGATTTCGTCCATCAAAACATGACGCCTCTTTATGAAGAATCCGGCAAACCACACTCTCCACATTAGGACAAAAAGTAAGAATATAGCCACCGGGCACTAAAATACGTTGGACCTCTTTAAGTACCTCAGAGGGGTGTTTTAAATGCTCAATTACACCCCAAAGAGTAACAACATCAAAAGTAGCATCGGCAAAATCTGCTTCCGATAACAGCTTCTCTATTACCGGTAGATTCCATTTTTCGCGTGCATATTTTACTGCTCGAGTATTAAGTTCAAGCCCAAGAGGATCCCACCCTCTATCCCGGGCTAATTTAAGAAAAAGCCCAATAGAACATCCAATATCCAGAATCTTACCGGGAGAACGAAAGGCCTCCAGTTTTTTCAAGCCCGTAGTGTATTTTTTTATATCGTACCGATAGTTTGTTTGGGACAGAAGCACATCAATCCAAGCATCATTAGACAAAGAGCTTTTATAGGCAGAAACTAATTTATCTTCTTTAATCTGAGGGTCAGAATAAACAAAGCTACATTCCTGGCAGCGAAAGAAGGTAAAGCCCTCTTTTTTAAACAAAATGTCCCGCTTTGACGATTCACAGAGAAAACATTTTTTTACTGGATCGGCAAACTCCTCCTTTATCTTACCGGTAGCTGGATGGCGTAAAAATTCAATTTCTTTTTTCCTAAGCTCCCAGTAAATATCTCTTTTTGTCTCTTTGACAAACGAATAAGTTTTATCTTTCATCTTATCTATTTGTTTGACAAAAAATGTCAGAGGTATTATATTAAAATAGCTTTTTGAGAGGTGAGATGGAATGAAAGGAATAATAATTCCTGGTTTCGATCCAAAAGAAAGTCACTGGGAAGATGTTGTCTGGGGTATCCCACCCGACAAACCTGGTAGAATTGTCAGGGCCCTCCAGATTACTCTCAACGATTCCACTATTGAAGTTCTCCTCTTTTGGGGGGAAATCAAAGATTGGCTGGTCTGGAAGGCAAACTCCATAAAGGACTTCAGCGAATTTCAGGATATTGATTTAGATTCTCTTTACGAGATTATCTATTCAAAATTCCGATTTCTCCCGCGGGTTAAAAACACGCAGGAGAACATGATTCAGGCTAAAAAGATATTTTCCGAATTGTCAATAAAAGAAGTAATAATAATTACTTCACCTGACCACCTTCCCCGGGCAATGAAGCTCTTTATGGAACAAATCAAGGACAACCAGAATCTCAAGGTTTGGGGAACCCCCTCGGCCGTTCCTTATAAAGGAGGGATAGAAAAAGTGGAAATCAAAGAAGGATAATTCCTTCTTTTTTTTATTTCTATAATGAATTTAAAGTACCCTCAACCTCTATTATTGAAAGAATGAAGCTATTTTAACTTTAGGGTATGGATACCGCACTCCCCGCCACATTTGCTTGTATTTTCCCATCTTCCCGCTCTCTCGGGCTGGTCGTCACTAATAATTTCACTACAGGGCGCACAACCCAAACTCCGATAGCCCCGGTCGTAAAGAGGATTGACTGGGATTTGATTTATAGCTAAATATCGCCAGATATCAAGCTCTGACCACTCTAAAATCGGATTAATTTTAACTAAATTCCCTTTAGCTTCCACTTCTTTATACTGGTGGCGAGTGTAACCCTCGTCTTTTCTTAAGCCCGAAATCCAAGCCTCAAGGTTTTTTACTGCTTCCTTTGTGGGATTTACTTTCAAGAGCTGGCAGCAAAAATCAGGGTTAACCTCGTAAAGCATCTTGCCGTGTTCTTTTTGACAGTCAGCTAAGGCTTTATCAAATTCTTCAGGGGCCAAAAGCACTGTTTTAACTCCTGCTTGTTTGAAAACAGCTGGCACCTTATTACTAACAAGATAAGCTGTCATATTTAAATTCATCTCCTTATTCATTTCAACGGCATAACGAAGCGTTTCTGGGGGCTTATACCTGGTGGTGGTATAAAAAACTGGTATTTCCGGAACCACTTCTCTTGCTAAATGGACGGTGGTAATACTGTCTTTTCCAAAAGAACAACCAACCGCAATGTTCTTGTATTTTTTTGCCGCTTCAGCTACCACCTCTTTTGAATGTTCTATTTTGTCTTTAAAGTTCTCAAAAAGATGTTCAGCGAAAAACAAGTCTAAAGGATCTTTTACTCCCAAGGCACTTTTTCTATCAATCACCACCGGAAGAGAGGTTCGGCCCTGAACAGTGTTGGTCTCAAAAAGATTTTCTGGCTTGAAAGCAAAAAGGTTACCCAGAGTATAAAACTTTTGACGTTCGCTTCTCTCAATACTTTCTACCCTTTCTTTAGGCATCAGAAAACGGGTGTAACCTTGCTCATCAATATAGCGAACATTGTAAGGATGAAAGATGAGAGGTATTTCAGCCACTGTTTCCACTGAATCAACTTTTTTCTCGATGAGCACTTTTAAAGCCCTGTCAATCTGTTCTGTTCTAATAAGGGGAGAGGTAGGTTGAATCATTAAGACAAAATCTGGCCAGTAGTCCTCCTTTTCTTTCAAAAAAGTCAAAGCATGCTTTAACACTGGAAGCATTGGTGTTTTTTCGCCAGCTAACTCTTCTGGCCTTTTAAAAGGAACTTCTATATTGTTTTTTCTGGCTATTTCAGCTATTTCTTCGTCTTCAGTGCTTAAAACAATACGGTTAACCAGCTTACTTTTTTTAGCCGCATCAAAAACATACTCTATCATGGGCTTGCCGGAAATAGGAGTTATGTTTCTCTTGGGGATTTTTTCTGAGTTTCCCCTGGCTGGAATTAAACAAAGTATTTCCATAAAAATTTTTGGAAAAATCTTAACTCAATAATTCAATAATATAACAATTAAGTCTAAAAATCAAGAAATTTCTTCTGTTTTTCTAAATATTTCTTTAATGTGTACTCTGGATAAAATTCGGGAAATTCCCAACTCATCGTCCCCATACAAGTTCAGATATTTACTTAAATTATCTATCTGGGCTTGTTTATGGAAAAATCTGATTTTTGTCTTTTCTTGTAATTGAGGGATTGCAAAATCTCGGTTTTTGTTTTGAGTTAATTTGACAAAATTAAATTGAAACTCTTCGGTTCTATCTCTGGTAATGTCAAATGGATCGGCCTTTCGGAAAATGCTGAACTTTTTGAGCTCTTCCAAAAAGCAAACCAATAATTTCTTTTCTGATTCTTTTACTTGGGGAAGAATCAATTTTTGAGCTGCCTGAAAAGCAATCTCATGAAGAGTCCGGCTATATTTTACCAAACCCAGTGCTTTGTATTTATAAGCCAAATTGCTGCCCAGTTCTCCATTAAGGTATTTATCAATATTGCCTTTTTTTACTACAAAATCGCTTAACTCTTCTTTGGAATCCCAGAGTTCTTCTTTTGTTTCTTTTAGAAAAGCTCTGAAAAGTTCTTTTATCTTGGGGTATTTATTAGTTTTAATAATAATATTAAAAAACTCGCAGAGCCATTCAAAAACAGAAACTTTGTATTTTTTTAACAAAAACACTAATTCTTCAAAGATGCCATCGTTATAGAATAAATTTATAACTAAAAAGAAGACCCGACAGGTTAAATAATCACTGAACGAGAGAGTACTGTTGGCAATTCCCACCCTTTCAATTTCAGCTGAAGAGAAACTCTTGCCCAATACCCTATAATTACCTAAACACCTCGGCAAAATCCTATATTTTGGCACGATTCCATATTTTTTAATCATTCTCTTGGTTGCCAGCTCAGAACCCTGAAGAAGCATCAAAGTGTAAACTAAAACAAAATTCAAATCAAGTTCTATCATATCCTTGACACTCTTTAAGAATTTTTCTTTACTGTCTTTGGGTAAAGCAAGAATAATCTCAGAATAAGTATTGCTGCCTATTAATCTGGACTGTTCAGCCATTTGGGCAATGGTTTTTAAAGGAACATTTCTCCTTTTAATAGCTTTTAAAACTTCCTCATCAGTTGACTGCACTGAAGCACAAACCCTCAAAGCGCCCTTCAAGATTTCCGAAACCTTTATCACTGCCTTCTTGTTTTCTTTACCAGTAGCCACATTAATATAATGGGGCCAGCCAGTTTCCGCTCTCAGCCTGGCTATTTCCCTGGCTGTTTCCACATCTTCAGGGTACATCCCGAAGTTTGAATTAGCAATAAACAAACCGTGGGCTTTTTTTGAACGTTCAGCAATATAACGTATTTCTTTCTTCGCTGTTTCTGGCGACCTTTTAGCTCTAAAACAATAATAGGCATCACCTTCACAGCAATAAGAACAACTAAAAGGGCAACCCCTATCGGTTTGCAAGAGAGGCATCATATTTCTTTTCAAAAACTCGTCAAAAAGCCCAGTTAAATAGGGGGAGTCAATCTCGTCTAAACTCTTGAACCGCTCCAAAAGTTCAACCTCCACCAACTTGCCCTTTATTACAAAATCAGCGCTTTTGGGCTTTTCCTTTTTGGTTTCTCTAACCGAAAGATTGTGTTTTAGTAAGGACTTAACTAAAAGGGCAAAAGCTAACTCTCCTTCTTTTTTTACGTAAAAATCAATTGCGGGAAACTCTTTAAAGAATTCTTCTTTTGCTGAGTGCTCTTGGGGGTAATTTGGCCCCCCAAACACTACAACTGTTTCTTTATTAACTTGTTTTATCCTCTCGGCAAACTTATAGCTTAAGTCTAAATTACAAACATAATTACTGAAACCAATAATATCAGGAGTTCTTTTTTCAAGAGCTTTACTCAAATCTTCTGGAAATTTAAACAAGCTGACCTTAATTTTATCGGAGAACCCTTTTTTCAAAAAAGCAGCAAGGCATCCAATTCCGAGAGGAATGGTGTCGGCTGCTGCTTTATTCTGAAAGATATGGGTTAAATCACAAAGATAAACGGTCAACATAGGAAAACCACTTTATAATCTTTTTGGTCAAAAATTCCCTCACTTTAAAAACTGCTTCCTGGGTCATTCCTCCTAAGTGAGGAGTAATAATTAAATTATTATGGCTTTTAGCATACTCGATTAAATTGTTTCTGGGAAACTTTTCCCTAAAACTCCATTCTCCTTCTAAAAAATCTAAGCCGGCCCCTGCTATCTTGCCTGTTTTTAGAGCCCAAAGTAAATCTTTCTCATTAATAACTTCTCCCCTGGCCGTATTGATTAAAAAAGCCGTTTTTTTCATTTTTTTAAAAACTGAACGATTAATGATATGTTTGCTTTCTGGGGTAAGAGTTAAATGCAGAGATAGTACATCCGATTCTCTAACCAGTCTATTAAAAGCAACTGGTACCACTCCGTCTTTCCTTATCTCTTTTTTGGCTATATAAGGATCGTAAGCTAAAACCTTCATACCAAAACCTTTAGCTTGGCTGGCCATAATTTTGCCCAAACGGCCATAGCCCAAAATACCCATTGTCTTTTCAAATAATTCATGCCCTTTGAATTTGTCTCTATCCCAACGATACTTTTTAACTTCTTGAAAAGAAGTCGGAATAAAGCGAGCAAGAGCCAATAACAATCCAAAGGCTAATTCAGAGGTGCTGGGCACTTTGGCCAAGAGCCTCCTTTGACCTTTCAGAGTAAAAACTTTTATCTTCTTTTTCTTAGCCGTTTCTAAGTCAATGTGCCTTTCATTGGTGGTAGCTGAAGCCAAAACTTTAAGATTTTTGGCTCTCTCTAAAACTTCTTTCTTAATATATAAACCCCAACCAATAAGTAAAATATCAAAATTCGGAATTATTCTTAGTAACTCCTTTTGGCTAACAACTTTTTCTTTGAGAATCCCAATCTTCCTTAGCTCTTTTTTTGCCCAAGGAGAGTAATGTTCAGGTTCGGTATTTAAAATCTTATATTTCATAAATTATATTTTTGTTAGTAGGTCATCTTTTTTTCCATTAATTTTTCATTTATTTCTATCTCCTTTAGCACTTTCACTATTCTTTCTGCCGCCTGACCATCACCATAGATTTTCCCACATTCTTTCAAAGATTTTCTAAATTTAGTGTCAGAGAGGGCTTTATTTATCGCTTCAAATATTTTCCTTGAATTTTCCTTCACATCTATTACGTTTTTATCACGAACTCTTCCTAATTGTCTTTTTCCAATATTAACAACCGGTAATTTGAAATAAGGAGCTTCAATAATCCCTGAACTAGAATTGCCTACCAGGACTTCAGCTCCCGACAACAATCCCAAAAAATCTGGTGCCTCTATGTTCTTATGAAAGCTAAAATTCTTTTCTTTTCTAAATTTTTCAATGGCATCGATTATACCCTGATAACCTTGATCAGAGCAAGGATAAACTATAATGCTCCTGAGATTAGTTTTTTTAACTGCTTTTAAGGTCTGAAGCATTTGAGAATATGACTTTTCAGGTTCGGTGTTAACTGAATGCTGGAGTAAGATTAAATATTTTTCTTTTTCGCCTAGTCCGAATTTCTTTCTAACAATATGATTTTGGGTATGCATTTTGTTGGCTATTAAATCAACATGAGTATCACCAACAACGAAAATCCTCCATTTTTCTTCACCCATTTTTTCTATTCTTTTGGCACTATCTTTAGTTGAGGGAAAGTGAATATGAGATAGCTTGGTAATAGCATGGCGGAAAAACTCATCCAAATTTCCGGAAATATCCCCGCCCTGAATATGAGCTACCGGAATACCCATATTCATAGCCGCAATAACTGAAACCAGCACCTCACCGCGATCCCCTAAGCATAAAAAAATATCAGGTTTTAATTTTTGAAAGGCGTGAGGAATTTTCTCCAAACACCTTATCAATGCTTCGGTCCTTCCCAGAGGACTATCATCAAGTTGCTTCATATCAACTTTAGCTTTTACTTTAAATGACTTTTCAACTTCAAATAAAGTCTTACCAAACTTTGAAGATAAATGCATATCAGTAACAATCAATTGTAATTCTAAATCAGGGTCTTTTTTAATCAAGTCCATAGTTCGCATTAAAGCTCCGTAGCCCCCTCTTTTACCTGATAAAATGCAGATTTTTCTCATCGTTTTTAGTAGATGAGTTTTAAAATGAATTTTGCAATTCTTTCTCCTGATTTCCCATCTAATTTATAGCACTGCTCGTCTCTGATTCTTTTTCTGCCTTCTTGTTCAAGTTTCGGATTGGAAAGATAAGTGTTTACCATTTCAATCAGTTGATTTGAGTTCTCGACTAATCTTATTCCGCCGGTTCTAACAACTTTTTGATAGTGGGTAAAAGAAGAAAGTCTTTTTACTGATTGATAAAAATCTCTTTTATGGAAACCGTCAAAAGCAATAGTAATGACTGGTTTATCGAAAACACAAGCTTCCAGGGTCATGGTAGAGCAGGTATTGATAACCAAATCTGCATGGTATAAAGAGTTTGCGAGATGGAGAATATCATCTCTTTCAAACTCCCAATGGCCAAGACTATTTAATATGTGTTTACCAGGACGATCTAAAATAATACCATTATTTCTTTTTGCTATCCCATCGAAGCCAGGATATTTTGGATGAGATCTGGCTAGTATTTGAGAAGGAGTCTTGATTTTCTTTGTTTTAACAGCCTGATTCAAGATCTCTAAAATCTCAGGATCATCTGGACAAAAAAAGTCGCCACCTTCGCAAAATAAGATTAACTTTTTTGATGGATCCGCTTTAATCTTTTTGAAAAACTCTTCTCTGGCCAAAAAAGTGTCTTTGTCAATATAAATGTCATATTGAGGAATGCCGGAAACAAAAATGTTCTGGCTAGGGTAGTCACACAATACAATTGCTTCATTCTTTATTATATTATTGTGAACTATCAGTTTATCTGGTTTTACCAGTATAAAAGTATTACTTACTAAATTATCCCAGCTTTTTACCATACCCAAGGTCTTAATCTCTCTCTTTTTTGCCTCTTTTAAAAGCTGGTTGTCTTCTATAGAAAGCATGCCGGTAGCAAAAACGAGGTCGGGTTTATATGTGTTTAAAATCTCTTCAAAGCGGCCAGACGGTATGAAAAAATAGATTTTTCGCAAGAGTTCTCTCCAGAGCCTAAATTGACCCAAAAACCAAAAAGTCTGTTTAATTAAAAATAGGGGGTAGTGGCGATTTCTTTTGAGGGAAGTCATATTCCGTATCCGGGAGGTCTCGGTATGAATACCGTAGAGACAGACATAATAAAATAACCTACCGATTTTTTCTCCCCCTTTAAAAGGTGGAAGAGGCTTAATTATAACATTTTTGCTACCAAATTCTTTTTGGTAATATTCTTTTTTTTCTTGGCGCACCAAGAGAACAATTTTTAATTTAGTTTTTAATACTTCAAGAACCTTGGTCCTTAAAAGATTCTTAGCAATAGTCCCATCGTAGATTGTAATAAAAATTGTTTTCATCGTATTTAGGTTTCGAGATGAGAATTACGACTAATCAAATCTAAAACCTCTTTTGCTCGGTTGCTCCAGGTATAGTATTGAACATCTTGATGGGCTTTGGTGGCAATGCTTTCAGCTAAGGCTTTGTCTTTTAATAGCTTTTCAATTGCCAAAGCTAAATCTTTAGGATTATCTGGCTCAAAAAAAAACGCATTTTCTTCATTGAGAATATCTCTTATTGAAGGGAGGTCAGAGGCAACAATCGGACGCTCAGAAGCCATGTATTCAAACATTTTTACCGGTGAAGTATAATATTTGGATATTTGATCTTTGGCCGTATTTGGTAAAACCAAAATGTCAGCTGCTTTCAGCCAATGAGGAATTTCTGAATGAGGACGATATCCTATTATATTAACTTTAAGATTTGAAGTTTGATGTCTAAAACTCTGGGT
>JBHIEB010000004.1:0-17565 GCA_046760405.1 Minisyncoccales bacterium | reverse complement strand
TGTAGCTAAAATGAATATTGGCAATCCGGTAGATATTTCCCTGGTTGCCTTTCCCGGGATAATCCTAAAAGGAGAAATAATATCAATTGACCCGGCCGAAAAAATAATAGAAGGGGTGGTCTATTATGAAGTCTCCATTGGCTTTAAAGAGCCACCGGCTGGAGTAAAGCCGGGAATGACAGCTGATTTAGTGATTAAAACTGCCTCAAAAGAAAATGTCTTAATTATTCCCGAAAAAGCAATCCAAAAAAAGAATGGTAAAATAATAGTTCAGGTTTTAAGAAATGAAGTGATTAAGGAACGTGAAATAGAAGTTGGTCTAGAAGGAAGCAATGGTAGGGTTGAGGTTATTTCCGGGATTAGCGAGGGAGAAGAAATAGTAATACCTTAACCGTTATGGCTGAAACCATAATAAAATTGGAAAATGTTTGGAAGGTCTATCAATTAGGAAAAGTGAAAGTTCCGGCCTTAAGAGGAGTAGGCCTCGAGATAAATCGAGGTTCTTTTGTTACCATTATGGGGCCATCGGGCTCGGGAAAATCTACTCTTTTAAATATGGTTGGTTGTTTGGATTCTCCTACTCGAGGAAAGGTGTTTTTAAAAAGAAAGGATATATCTTTACTTTCTGAAGACCAATTATCTCAACTCCGGGGCAAAACTATTGGCTTTGTCTTCCAGGAATTCAATTTAATACCTAATTTAAATGCCTTAGAAAATGTGGCCCTTCCCATGATTTTTCAAAGAATTTCGGAAAAAGAAAGAGTCAAAAGAGCTAAAGAAATTTTAATTTCTGTTGGCTTGAGAGAAAGAATTTTTCATCAACCGGCCGAGCTTTCAGCTGGTGAGCGCCAAAGAGTAGCTATTGCCAGAGCTTTTGCCAATAATCCCGAATTGGTAATAGCTGATGAGCCCACGGGAAATTTAGATTCGGTTACTGGAAGAAAGATAATGGAGATATTAACTAATTTTCATAAAAAACAAAGCAAAACCATATTGGTAGTTTCCCATGATCCTAATATCGCCAGCTATAGTGGGCAAATAATTAATATTAAAGATGGCCAAATAATTTAGGACCATTTAGAGACAGCTAAAGTGTTATGGAGCAAATAAAGGAATATTTAAAAATTGCCATTAGAAATCTTAGGACTCGTTCTCTTCGCAGTTGGCTAACTATTTTTGGCATTGTCATTGGCGTATTTTTAATCATCAGCTTACTTTCTTTGAGTGAAGGGATAAAAGATACGATTACTAGACAATTGAGAGCTTTGGGAGGGGAAATGATTTTTGTTATTCCGGGCGATGTATCCAATCCCTTTATGATGATGTTGGGCGGAGAAAAGCTGGAAAAAGAAGATGTAACAGCGATTAAAAAAACAAATGGAGTAGACACAGTCTTTACTATGTCTTACCGTACGATTACTATGAGATATAAAGGGGAAGGGAAGATGGTAGCCCTCTATGGTTTGTCCTGGGAAGAAGCTTTGGAGATTTTAGAAAGATTTCAGGGTTGGAGCTTAGCTGAGGGAAGATGGCCGGTTCCTGGAAAAAGAGAAGTGGTAATTGGTCAGCAGGTAACCAAAGAGATTTTTGAAGAGGAGGTTAAAGTAAATACGGAAGCCATTATAAAAGGAAGAAGATTTGAGATAGTAGGAATATTGAACTCTTTGGGTAACAAAATGGATGATAGTTTTGTTCATTTAGATATGCCTCTTTATCAAGATTTAACCGGGGAGAAAAAAGGCACCGCTCAATTTGCTATGGTTAAAATTGAAGAAGGAGTTTCTTTAGATGAGGCGGCTGAAAATATAAAAGAAAATCTTCAAAAAACAAGAAAAAGAAGAGCGGGGACAGATGTAGCTGATTTTGCGGTTATTACTTCTGAGAAAGTTAGTGGAATAGCTGGCGATGTTTTAGCCGTCATTCAGTTTGCCATTATGGGTTTCGCTAGCATTGCTATAATTGTTGGGGGAATTGGAATAACCAATACCATGTTCACCTCAGTAAGAGAAAGAACCAGAGAAATAGGTATTATGAAAGCTATCGGCGCTAGAAATTCGGCCATAATAATAATATTTTTGATAGAATCAGGTATCATTGGGCTAATTGGTGGGGTTGGAGGAACTATTTTAGGAGTAGGTTTAGCTAAAGCAATAGAGGCCTATGGTCAAGTTCATCCTGTATTTTATTTTTCTGCTTCAATTTCGGCCGGTCTAATTATTTTTGGATTAGTTTTTTCTTTCTTTGTCGGATGTTTGGCGGGATTTTTCCCGGCCAAAAGAGCAGCTACCCTTAAACCAGTTGAGGCTCTGAGGAGATATGAGTAAGTGCTTCGCTAAAATAAAAAACCAAAAATAAAAAATAAAAAACACAAACTGAGCCCGAGCGAAGCTTTTAAGAAGTGAGTGAGGGCGAAGGAACATGTATTTCGAACTTTTATTTGCCGGATTTTTAGGGGGAGTGGTTAGAGGATTGGTTGGTTTCATCAAACACCAATTCTCCTACAAAAATGTTCCCTTTAACTTGCCTTATTTTTTGGGCATGGCTTTCCTCTCAGGAGTGATTGGTCTTTTAAGCGTGGTAGCCATTAAAGAAGTAGGTTTTTTGTTTTTGGGTGGTTTTACTCCTGCTTTAAGCTTTATTGTTGGTTACGCTGGCGGTGATTTTATAGAAAACATCTACAAAATCATTATCAAAAAATCCTCCCTCTACCCTAAATAAAATACCGAGAAGACTAAATTTAACGAGAACATTTCTCGTTAAAATTGACATAGGTCGGACCTATGGAAATTAGGTAGAGACATAAATGTTTAATCTTCCAGATTAAACAAATAAGAGCGACTAACTGGGTATTATCAATATGGCTTTAATTGATGATTTAATTCAACGAGGTTGGTTAAAAACGCCAAGAATTATTGAGGCTTTTCGAAAAATCAAAAGAGTTGATTTTTTACCTGAAGATATTAAAAATTTAGCTGAGCTAAATGAAGCCCTGCCAATCGGTTATGGTCAGACCATTTCCCAGCCCTTGGTGGTGGCTTTTATGTTAGAATCATTAGATCCTCAGCCAGGAGAAAAAATCTTGGATATTGGTTCTGGTTCTGGATGGACAACTGCCCTCTTGGCTCACATAGTGAGCCAAGAGGGAAATCCCAAATCCCAAATCCCAAATCCCAAACAAATCCCAAATCCCAAATTCCAAAATTCAAAAGGTAAAATAATCGCGATAGAAATAATTCCGGAACTTGTGGAATTTGGAAAGCATAATGTGGCAAAATATAATTTTATAGAAAAGAGAATTGTTGAATTCGTTTGTGTCGATGGTTCAAAAGGATATGAAAAGGAAGCTCCTTTTGATAAAATTTTAGCTTCAGCTAGTGCCAGAGAACTACCTTCAGCTTGGAGAAAACAGTTAAAAGTGGGAGGAAAGATTGTTACCCCGATTGGTTCTTCAATCTGGCTAATCAGTAAAAAATCAGAAAAAGAATTTGAAGAAACTGAATTTCCTGGTTTCGCTTTTGTACCACTTATAACCTGAAACGCGAAACTTGAAACATGAAACAGAGAGTTAAATTAATAATTATTACCCTCTTTTTTTTATCTTCTATTTTCCTATTATTTATCTGGCAGGGTGTTTATTTACCCAAAGATGTTTCAAGCGCTGAAGACATGTTGTTTTTAGTTGAGCAAGGCCAGAGTCTTTTCCAGATATCTTCAGGTTTAGAAAAAGAAGGGATAATAAAAAATAGATTCTTATTCGATCTCCATGTGATTTTAAAGGGGGCTCAGACGAAACTTCAAGCAGGGCAGTATCTTTTAAGTCCATCAATGAGCATTCTCAAAATCGCTAAAAAAATTGTTTCAGGAGATATAGTAAAAATAAAAGTAACTATCCCCGAGGGTTATTCCTTAAAAGACATTGAGAATAATGTGACGAAGCAAGGCCTCGTCACATTAGAGATTGGGGAATTTAAAAATGAATTTCAGTTTTTGAAGGATGCGCCTGATGATGCTCCTTTGGAAGGGTTTTTGTTCCCAGATACGTATTATTTTTCTTATCAGGCAAGGATTAAAGAAATTGTCAGAAAAATGTTAGCTAATTTTGATAATAAATTAACGGCTGATTTGAGGGAAGAAATAAAAAAACAAGGAAAAACAATTTTTGAGATAGTAACTATGGCTTCTTTGCTTGAGAAAGAAGTTACCGATTTTGAAGATAAAAAATTAGTTTCAGGAATTTTATGGAAGAGATTAAAAAATAAGATTCCTTTACAGGTTGATGCTACTATAACCTACATTACCGGTAAAAAAACAATAAAAGTTTCAAAAGAGGATACTCAGATTGATTCTCCCTACAACACTTATAAATATTTAGGATTACCTTTGGGTCCAATCTGCAATCCTGGAATTGACAGTATAATGGCCGCAATATATCCTGAAGATAGTGAGTATTGGTATTATCTTTCTGCCCCTGCCGCCGAAGGCGAGCCTCGCCCAGATGGGCGGGAGGGAGAGACTATTTTTAGCAGAACTTTGGAAGAACACAATATTGCCAAAGCCCGCTATTTGAAATAAAATATTTATAAACTTAAAATGTTCAAACTGGAAGATTGAACATATAATATGCCAGAAAAAATTTTGGAAAACAAAAAAATCGCAATGGTAATTGCCTTTAGTGATTTTAGAGATCCAGAATATTTTATTCCTAAACAAATTTTAAAAAGCGCCGGAGCTAAAGTAGAAACTGCTTCAAACAAGACAGGAACAGCTATTGGCGTTGAGGGAGGAGAAGCAAGGGTGGATCTATTAGTTTCTGATGTAAATCCAGCTGATTTTGATGCCATAGTTTTTGTTGGTGGTCCTGGATGCCTTAAAAATCTTGATAATGAAAATTCTTACGAAATAACGAAAGAGACAGTTGCTCAAGACAAAGTTTTAGCCTCAATTTGTATTTCCGCTGTTATTTTGGCCAAAGCTGGAGTTTTGAAAGGAAAAAAAGCAACTGTCTGGAGTTCACCGTTAGATAAAGGGGCGATTAAGATTTTAGAAGAAAATGATGCAATTTATGAGCCAGAATCAGTGGTTGTTGATGGAAAAGTTGTTACTGCCAATGGTCCAGCCGCTGCCGAAAGATTTGGCCAGACTATTATTGAGGTCTTGATGCTTCGGTAGACTCAGCATCAACCCTGAGCTTGTCGAAGGGTTGACAAATAAATAAGAGATTACTAAACTAAATAATAGTGCCGCAGACAGCAGGTTTCATTTAGTGTAAAAGTTCCTCCTTCGCTAAAGCTTCGGAGGACAAGCCTGCCGAGGAAAAATACATAGGTTTAACCTATGCGATTCTTGATTGTCTGCGGTGTCAGACATTTTTTATTTGCATATAATTCGCATAAAATTCGCATTATAATTCCCATGCTAACTCGTGAGCAAAAACAAAAAATTGTTGAAGAGTTAAAAGAAAAAATTTCAAAGCAAAAAGCAATTATTTTTGTTGATTTTGCTGGTTTGAGAGTAAAAGATATGTTTGATTTAAGAAAAAAATTAAAGGGAGGTGATAGTGAATTAAAAGTGGCTAAAAAAAGCCTAATTCATTTGGCTCTTAAAGAAAGCAGATTAAAAATAGAGGTTAAAGAATTAGAAGGGGAAATTGCCTTGGTCTTTGGATACAAAGATGAAATATCTCTATCGAAAATAGTTTGGCAGTTTTCTGAGGCGAATCCTAATCTAAAGATTCTGGGAGGATTTTTCGAAAATAAATTTGTTGAGACTGAAAAAATTATCGAGTTGGCAAAGTTACCAACAAGGGAAGAACTTTTAGGGAGAGTGGTTGGAAGTATATCAGCTCCAATTTCAAATTTTGTCAATGTTTTAGAAGGAAACTTAAAAGGTCTAATATACGTTTTAACTAAAGTTAAAACATAAAATTATGGCAGAAGAACTAAAAAATCCACCAGCTGGCGGAGAAACAAAAGAGGAAGTAAAAGAGGCGCCAAAAGAGGAAGCAAAGCTAGAACTAAAAGAAGAGGTGAAAGAGGAAAAACCCTCCGTCGCTCCCGCCTCCGCTCCCGCCTCCGCTAAAGCTACGGCGGGCAAGAAAGCTACGGCGGGCAAGAAAGCTTTGGAGGGCAAGGAAGAAAAGCCTGTTAAGGTTCCAGCTAAATTTAAAAAACTGATTGAAGAGATTGAAAAAATGACTGTTTTGGATTTGGCAGAATTGGTGAAGATTTTGGAGAAAAAGTTCGGGGTTTCAGCTGCTCCTCAAGTAGTAGCTGCTCCTGTTCCAGGCGCTGCTCCTGGCGCTCCTCCAGTTGAAGAAAAGACTGTTTTCAATATTGAACTCACAGAGGTCGGTGCTAAAAAAATTGAGGTTATTAAAGCAGTCAGAGATGTTACCCAAAAGGGATTAAAAGAC
This sequence comes from Minisyncoccales bacterium, assembly GCA_046760405.1. GTDB lineage: Bacteria > Patescibacteriota > Minisyncoccia > Minisyncoccales > JANBVM01 > JBHIEB01. The sequence continues at coordinate 11,153 of JBHIEB010000004.1, read as the reverse complement.
TCAAAAGATTTGGTTGATGCTGTAGCTTCCGGCCCCCAGGTAGTGAAAGAAAATGTTAAAAAGGAGGAAGCTGAAGAAATCAAAAAGAAATTCGAGGCAGCCGGCGCCAAAGTAGAACTGAAGTAAAAAAAAGCAGAGGAACTTTATGTACGTAGGCGTCCTCAGAAGCCTTTGCGATTGCGACGGCGGTAGTTGAAGTTCGAGCTAAAGTATTGCCCTCTGTTTAGAGTTTGATCTTGAGCTACTTGACGATTCTTACGAAGTTTAAAGCATCGGAATAGATGCCACTGATACAGCGGACACTTTCTTCTTAAGCAATCTTCGCTCTCTTTGCATTCTGAAGGAAAATATGTCTGATCAGCGGCGATAATTACTGTTCTTTTTATTTCTTCTGGAGGAATATCCAAGGGTGGAACCATGGGTCTTGTCAGAGAACCCCATAATAGAACCGAGTACAATGCCCGGTGGTAGTATAACGGCTCTGTACCGTTCAGGGTCCCTTCGGCTTTCAGAACTCTCCAATCTGTAGGAACTGTTAGCCCTCTGACTTCAAGTATTTTTGTTCGTATTGCACCCGCTAGATCATCAAGGTTAAAACCCTTTCGAGGTGAAAAGATTTGAAACCCTTTTAATAGTGGTTGGAACTGAACTACGATAGGAGTTGCCCGCTTCATAGCCGAGGGCATTAGTTCTCTGGCCACTTCACTTCGACAGAGCCTGCCAAAACGAGGATTATTCGTCTCTGTAATCACTAGCACTACTTGGCCAACGACCATCTTTTCTGCTTCCTCGAAATCACTAGCTGCCTCTTTGAATAACTGTTGTCCCTTTTCGATGCCTTGAAGGACCATCCTTAGCCACTCCTCAGTGCTCTGACTGCCGAAAACAGCCAAGTTTGCTGCTGTTCGGTATGCTATGTTCATTCTGTCTTCTACCTTTTGTGCTTTCTCCAACCATCTCTCTAATGTGGCTTTTGCTGGTGTGTTTTCATTCTCAGAAAGAAATCTCTTAATAACCTTCATGAAGAAGTCGATTCCTTTCTCCGTTTCAAATTTTTGTACTTTGAAGTGGGCTTCGAAAAGTGGGGAGAACCACTGCTGGACTTCCTCGTCAATGAAACAAAGATTCATCTCTTGTAAAATCTTTGCGATATTCATATTGTCCCCTCTCGCGAAATCGCCACGGTAGGCCCACCGGATCAAATCTGTGACTTTGGGGTCATCCAGATCTAGACTTAGGAATTGAATTAATTTGCTGGTCGCTGTATGGAACCGTCTCCATTTTTCTTTGCTTTCCGGCTCCCATGGGTGGGAGCTATGAGGGTGATGTCCGAAGACAAAGATGCCTTTTTCTGGATTGTGGATTACCCCAGAAGGGTTAATATCCACAAATATAACTGGTTCATCTTGTGTAGCTTTCTTGAGCAGTGAGGTAAGTACTTTCTGATCACCGTCCCAAAATAGTACTTCGGTTACTTCGAACTTTTCCTTCAATAGTTCAGTTGCTAATCTTCCGTCGCAATCACCGTTTACGTGTTCTACCACTATCAATTTCTTTACTCTCCTTATTTTTTGTTTTTTAGGTACGATATTAAATTATAGCATACCACTAAAATTTGTCAAGAGCAACACAAAATATAATTGGCCGGGATAACATCCCGATTATTTTTTATAAAAAAGCGAATAAAAAAAGAGGACTTAGGCGTCCTCAATACCTTGGATGGCGTCGCTTTATTATGGGGTCGACGAGGTGTTCTCCTGCCTTATTAAGAATACGGTAGCATTTTGGTGGCGAAACTCCTTTGTCAACAAATATCTCGCTTGTTTTCATTCCCCCATCTGAAGCATCTAGCACTTCTTCAAATCGGGGTTCCCCTGGTAGACCAGGAAGGGAGTTTACGATGGCTGAAAAAGGAATTTTAAATACACAAAGGAAGAAAGCTACCCCTCTGTAAAAAGCTTTTAAGGCTCCCCTTGACTTTTTTAACCTTTCTGCTATCGGTAAATTCTTCAGCCACCAGCGGAGGGCTGAAGCGAGGGTTTCTTCGAGGTCTTTGTTTCCCTTGAACCCTTGGTTGCAGGCGTGCCAGCGGGCAACAATTAATCTCGCCGTGAAATTCCCTACCTCAAAAGGATCCAGGTTCCTATCCAACTTAAATCACCTTTTTTGCGTGTGCTAATACCGGTATATCATAACCCAGTTTTTTTTCAAGGTTAGAGTTCAACTTTATAAACTTTCAAACCATTTAAAAGCCAAATTATTTTACCATCTTCAGAAACTCCAAAATCTAATAAATTATCAAATTTTTCACTTTGGAATTGTTTAATGATTTCTCCCTTTTTATTTAAAATAATAATTCTTTTCTGAACAGGTTCTAAAACAAAGAGATGAGAAAGGGTAGGGGAGGTAAAAACTTTTGAAAAGTCCTTTACAGGCGGAAAAATATCAAGCTCGATTTTTTCTTGAAGACTTCCAGTGTAATATCTCTCAATGGTGTTATTTTTCTTCAAAATCCAGATTGAACCATCAACAGACATTGACTTTCCCTCGGTTGCTTTTTTTAGCCAAAATTCTGGCTTTTTCCATTCAAAGTCTCTTTGGCAAGGGTATTTTATAATTTGACCAGATTTTTTATCAAAAAAATAAAGATTTCTTTTGAAAGAAGACAAATTATCAAAACTAAAATCAGAGGGCGGTTCTTTAAGAATGGCAGAGAACTGTTCTCTGCCATTTAAAATAGTTAGTTGGGAAGGTTTGGAGAAAAACAAGATTTTATCATTAAGTCTTGTTGCCAGATTAATTTTTTGACCGATTTTGATAATTTCACCTTTTCCGCTTTCTTTCAGAAGGAATGAATCCTTGGAATAAGGGCTAAAGAAATAAAGCTTGTTAGCAGAAAAGATCATTTTTTGGGGAACAAATTTCTTGACCTCAAACTCAAAAATTATTTCTGGTGTTTGAATTTCTATTAATTTATTTAATTGGTAAAGATTTTTTGAAATTCTATCTTCTAAAGCAAAAATTTGACTGCTAAAACTTTTTGGCAAATTTTTAGCTTCTTTTAATATAGGAGAAATTTCTTCCCAACTTTCTTTTAATAATAAATTTGCTTTTTGAGTGGTTTGAGGATTTGTTTCTTCTAAAATTAAAAGGCTTTCGGCTAAATTTATTTTTTCTTGGATTTTTTCTAAATTGCTTTGATAAACTCTTATTTTTTGCTTTTCTTCTATTTGAGAAAAAATGAAGCCTAGAGCAAGAATAATAATTAAACTCCCAATCAAAACTATTTTTTTGTTTAAAACAAGGGGTTTAATTCTGGCTCTAAAAACTTCTACTACTGGTAATTTAGGAGCTTTAATTTTGGGCAATTTTAAGGATTTTACTCGTTTGCTGACCTTGTCCGCCGAAGCTTTAGCCAGGGCGGAGGGGCGAAGCTGAGGTTTTTTTATTTTTTTAAAAAATTTTAAGACGGGACTAAAAACTTCTTTTAGAGAAAATTCCTTTAAGATTTTGGGTGAGATTGTTTCTCTTTTTCCCAGAGGAGCTTCTTTGGTTAGAAATATGGCTAAACAAACTCCCGAAATTTTAGACAAATCTTCTCTTTTCCCATTCAAAATTTCTTTTAATTCCTTTTCGCTAAATGAGGTTAATTTAGCAATTTCATCTAATATATTTTTCTCTTGAAAAAAATCAAAAATCTCTTTGGTCAAGACCAGAATTAAATCATCTTCAGCCAGTTTGCCAGAGACAATATTTCCAAATACCTTAAGAGGATAGGGTTCTATATCTTCGAGTCTTAATTTTTTGTCAATATCTATTATTTTTCCGGCTCTTAATAAAAATATTTTTGCCTCTCCCACTTTAGTAAAATTCAATTTAAAATCTTTAAGGGAGAGAGCAGTAAAACTCAAATTTCCTAACCAACTGACGTCTCCTTTCTTGGCTATTTCTTCCAAGAATTTATTCGCCTCTCTCAAGCTTTCTTTTAGCGATTTTTCAGGTGAAAAAATTGTTGAACGATAATGTCTATTTTTAATAACTTTGGAAAGTTTTTCCAAAAATCGGATGTTTTGAGGTAAAACATTTTTTAAAAGGCCAACCATATAAAGACTTCCCAGCCTTTTTTCATAAATATTTGCTGGTTCGTAGCAAAAACTATCGAAAATCAAATCTGGTTTTAACTTGGGATTAAAATGAAACTCAAAAACTTGCATTAATATAATTTTAGACTTTTTTCTGAAAAACAACAAATTTTTGACTTTTTGTTTAATTTACCGTAAATTTAAAAGGGGATGAAATTGAGAAAGATTGGATTTGATTTAGACGGAACGATAACTTGTCTACCCTACTGGATTCACGGTCTTAACAAATTGAAATGGCCCTGGTTTCTTTATCTGATTCCATCAGCTCTCGGAGTTGTCAACAGGAAAACGGTTGAATTAATAAGGCGACTTAAGAAAAAGGGATACGAAATAATAATTATTTCGGCAAGGCCAGACAAGATGACTAAATTCACGTCTCGGTGGCTAAAACGCAAAAACATTCCCTACGATAAACTATTTTGCGTCGGTGGACAAGAGAAAGAAGCACTTTTTAAAAAAATAAAAATCGTTAAAAAAGAAAGAATTAAGGCTTTTGTGGATCTTCGCCATACCTAAAGGACAAGCTTTAAACTTGTCTCTTTTTTTGAAGACTTCCTGGGTTTACTTTTAAGTTTAGAATGATAAAATTAAATTATAGGGCGAATAGCTCAGCTTGCCCGCCTAAATTTGGGCGTGTAGCTCAGTGGTTTAGAGCGCACGGTTCACATCCGTGAGGTCTGCGGTTCAAATCCGCACACGCCCATATTGCCCAAATTTAGGCGGGTGAAGTTAGAGCACGTCGTTTACCTGACATGCCCAAAAAAACAAAGAGAAAAGTAAAAAGAAAGCCGAGTTACAACCAAGAGTTAGCCCAAAAAACCTCTATCAATAATTTAATTCTGGTTGGAATGCATTCACTAATTACCAAAGGAAAGAAATGTACTTTTGAAGAGCTCATCAATGAATGTTTTACTTTATTTCCCAAAGCTTTTAGTTTCTCTCAATATCCTAAATGGCCGGACTCCCGTAAATTAGACCGTCCTCTCAGGGCAATCAGAAAAAGAAAATTAATCGCTGGTGACCCAAAAACCTCCTTCTCTCTAACAAAACAAGGAAAGAAAATAGCTTTGGAAATCGCCAGAACTTTCAGGCAGAGAAAGTTATTATAATGCGGAGCATTTCAAGGTTCTTGCCGAAGGCAAGGTTCTTAATTCGAAGAATCAAGGTTCTTGCCGAAGGCAAGGTTCTTATAAAAGGTCATTAAACTAAAAAAATCTGTTTCAGAAAAATGTTAACAGCTATTGCTAATTTTCTTGAAGTATTACTATTTGGAGCAACAATAATTTTTCTCATTGGTGCGATAATACTAGGAGCGCTTTTTTTGATAATAAAAAGTTTACGCGGTTTTTAAATTTTCAAGAGACAAGGTTGAGTAAAAATATGGAAGAAAAAATCAGAGCCCATATATTTGTTTCGGGAAAAGTTCAAGGTGTTTTTTTTCGGGAAAATACTCAGAAAAAAGCCCAAACTCTTGAAATAACTGGCTGGGTTAGGAATTTAGAAGACAGCCGGGTGGAAGCTGTTTTTGAAGGAGAAAAAGAAAAGGTTGAAAAAATGGTAAACTGGGCTAAACGAGGTCCACTTTTTGCTCGGGTAAACGACTTAGAGGTTGAATGGGAGGAATACAAAGGCGAATTTGAAGATTTTGAGATAAAATATTAATCAATTCTAAAAATATAGTTTGAAAAATCAAGAATGGTTCAGGAACTATTTTTTCAACTTTCAGCTTTTGGTTATTTGGGAATTTTCCTCATTAGCTTGATTGGTTCTTCAACAATAATTTTTCCTTTACCAGCCGCTGCCTTTGTATTTTGGGCCGGAGTAGTTTTGAACCCTTTGATTTTAGGGATAGTAGCTGGACTTGGAGCTGCCGTGGGAGAGCTGGTAGGATATGGATTGGGTTTTGGCGGAAGAAAAATTGGCCAGAAGAAACTCAAAGAAAAATTAGAGAGAGCTAAGAGAATTTTCGAAAAATATGGAGGATTTTTTGTCTTGATTTTATTTGCCGCTACCCCTCTGCCAGACGATATTGTCGGCATAGTGAGTGGAATTTTAAAGTATGAGATTAAAAAATTTTTTGTTGCCGTTTTAATTGGAAAAATTATCTTCCATTTAATTTTAAGTTATGCTGGATATTACGGGATTAATGGGATTCTAAATTTCTTTTAAGCCCAGTAGAGAAATAAAACCAAAATATTCAAAATAAAAATTAATTTAACAAAAAACCATGAGGATTCTAAGAAAAATGTATTCAATTATTTCTGAGGTAGTCAGTAGACTCCTGGGCTTGGTTGAATTGCTTTTATTCTTAAGATTGACGCTTAAATTTTTCAATGCCAGCCCCAGAGCCTTCATCGTCAATCTTATTTACAAATACACCGGTATTCTTGTTTCACCTTTTGAGTTTATTTTTCCTGATATTTACTGGCCAAAAGGCTATCTCATTGAAACGGCTACCATTTCAGCTATGTTAGGTTATTGGATATTGGTTCTTATTTTCTTCCAACTCCTTCGTCTCTTTTCCCGAGACTGACCTCTCCGCTTAAGACAGCTTCCCGAGCACCATTTCAACATTATTCACATTTGCTTGATATTAGTTTTCGCTTTATAATAATTTAATATATAATAAATTAATATATATATGGCCAAAAACACTTTAATTACTTTCATTATTGTTCTATCAGTAGTGGCGGTTGGAGTTTTCTATTTCGGCTATCAAAAGGGATACGGTGTTGGCTATAAAAAGGGAGAGGAAGTGGGCTGGGCTACCGCTCAAGTAGGAGCTGGTGAGGCGGTGACAAACCCTCTGGAAAAGATGCCCTCAACCAACCCTTTTGCAGAGACAGTTAACCCTTTCAAAGAGTTATATAAAAATCCCTTTAAATAAGCCCAGTAGAGAAATTTCGACTTGCTTCGCAATTTAAGATTTTCTTTCAGAAAATCCTGTCAAAATTCTTCTACTGGGTAAGCCCGACGTATGAAGAGGTTGTATTTCGTAACCATAGGTATTGTAGTTTTGTTTTTTGCTGGGTTTTTAGTTTTGGCCCAACCAACCGATCCCTTTTCTGAACTAACTTATCCTATTCCAGAGCTTGGAAATTGTCAGAGTAGAGAAGCTTGTGAAGTTTATTGTAGCAATCCCGAAAATGCTTCAACCTGTCTTGATTATGCTGAAAGAAATAATCTGATTCCTGAAGAAGAAATCGAAATTGCCCGGCAAATGTTAGCTTTGGAAGAAATAGCTGGTCCTGGAGGTTGTCAAGGTCATGACGAATGTGAGGCTTATTGTGATGATATAGCTCATCTGGAAGAATGCCTTATTTTTGCTGAAGCCCATAATTTGATTCCCCCTGAAGAACTTGAAGAAGCCAAAAAGGTAGTTGCGGCAATTAAAAGAGGATTTACCCCTCCAGATTGTCGAAGCAAGACAGAGTGTGATATCTATTGTTCCCAACCAGAAAACATGGAAGAATGTATTACTTTTGCTGAAGCTGCTGGCTTGATTCCTCCTGACGAGCTCGAAGAAGCCAAGATGGTTCTGGAAGCCATCAGGAAAGGAGCTATACCACCTCCTTGTCAAGGAGAAGAGGAATGTGATATTTATTGCTCACTCCCAGAACATCTTGAGGAATGTATAAGTTTTGCTGAGGCAGCTGGTTTTATCTCTCCCGAAGAAGCAGCTATGATTAGGAAAACTGGTGGTCAGGGACCTGGTGGCTGTAGGGGAGAGGATGAGTGTGAAGGTTATTGTGAAGACCCAGCTCATGCGGAAGAATGTATCAATTTTGCCGTTGAACATGGGTTTATGCCCCCTGAAGAAGCAGAGCAGGCAAAAAAGATGCTGGCTATGGGTTTAACTGCTGGTCCTGGAGGTTGTCAAGGCCGTGAGGAATGCGAGGCTTACTGTGATGATATAGCTCATATGGTTGAATGTGTTGATTTTGCTGAGAAAGCTGGCTTTATGACTCCAGAAGAAGCAGCTCGAGCCAGAAAAATGGCTGAGATGGGAATTAGGGGAGGGCCTGGTGGTTGTCAGGGAGAGGAAGAATGCCGAGCTTTCTGTGATGATCCGGCCAATATGAAAGAATGCCTTAATTTCGCCGTAAGAATTGGGGAAATGACTTCAGAAGAAGCAGAAGAAGCTCGTCACGGAATGGAAATGATGCAAAGGGGAGGACCTGGTGGATGTAAAAGTGAAGAAGAATGCAAAGCCTATTGTGAGGGTCCAGCCCATGCTGAAGAATGTATTCGTTTCTCAGTTGAGCAAGGGTTTATGTCGCCAGAAGAAGCCCAAGAAATGTTAGAAAGGATGCAAATGATGCCTTCAGAAGGAATGATGGCGCCCCCTCCAGAGGAGATGATGGCACCGCCCCCTGAAGGTATGATGGCACCGCCCCCTGAAGGTATGATGGCACCGGAAGGAATGATGGAGTTCCCGGGAGAAATGATGAAACCGCCAGAGGGAATGATGCCCCCTGAAGAAATGATGATACCTGAAGGAATGATGCCCTCTGAAGAAGTTATACCCTTTGAGGAAATGGTGCCTCCAACAGAGATTATGCATCCCGAAGAAACGATGCCGTCCCCAACTGAACAGGTAGCTCCACCTCAATCATTCTTTGACCAACTTCTCCAAAGCTTTGGTTTACAAGATTTAGAAAAACTTTTAGCAGATATTCCTGCCTTCTTTAATTTTTAGAAATAAGGTGAAAAACTTGGAATTTGAATTTAGCCCCCTCGGGCTATTTTTTTGTAAAAACATTGAAAAAATAAAAAAAGGAGGGTAAATTGAAGTAAAGAACATTAATTCACTAAAAAAGGTCGGAAATTTTAAAAAATAAAATATTCATTAATTATGGCTAGTGAAGTTATAAAAAGAGATGGGACAAGGGAGCCCTTTGATCCTGAAAAAATTAGAAAATCAATTGCAACTGCTGCTGAGCGAGTAGGTCTTCCAGAAGAGAGAAAAAAGGAGGTCGTAGAACAGGTTGCCACTACCGCAATTCAAATGGCAGCAGCAAAGGAAGTAATACCTACAAGCGAGATTAGAGAAAGGATTCTCAGCAAGTTGGATGGAATTGAGCCTGCTGTTTCCACCGCTTGGAGAAAGTACGATGCAGAAAAGAAGGGAGCCGGAGCCTAAATATTTTGGCTTCTCTTGGTTAAAAAATCAGCTTTTCCGAGCTGATTTTTTATGTCAAAGAATAACAAAATTGCTAAACTCAACCTCTAAAAGTTTTCCACAGCTTTTCCTTGACCGGGGTCTTGACAAGGGTCTTTGTTTTGCTAAAATGGGAAGCGCAGAGAAAAGATGAGATACTCTGCAAAAAAATCCCGAGACGGTCATCCGTTCCTTTCTAAGATAGGAAGTCCTACGGGCAACAACCCATAAGGATCGGGAAAATAGATGAGGGTCTCATCCAAGATCGCAAGCTCGCTTCCAGCGAAAGCAAGAGGTAACTTCCTCAAAAGATATCAAAGCCGAAAGGCAAAAAATATCTAACAAAGCCGAAAGGCTAAGAGTGAGATCCAACAGCTAGCGTTGGAAATGAAATTGCGAAAAACTCCACCTAGTGGAGAGACTCTATGCCCTATTCTATCGGGGGACAGACCTCCCTAAGGAGGCAACGCCCCCACCTTTTTATTTTAGGAAAGAGAATTTTTGAAAAACCGCCCGGCCATTAGGCAGAGGGCGATTTTTTTGAAAGCAAAGTCAAAATTTGACAAAAATCTTACTCAGAGTTATATAGAATATGGTATTTTCCCAACTAAATATGGGGTTGCAAAAAAATGGGAAAGGATCTACAAATAAGAATATTGTCTTTGTTGAGAAGGCGGGGGCCAATGACAAGGCCCAAAATCTGTGAAGCTCTAGGTGAACCCCGGAGTACAGTTTATGATAATATAAAAAAGCTAGAAGAGCGTAACCTAGTCGACAGTTCCGAAAAGGAACGAGAAGAGAGAGGAAGACCGAAAACAATCTTCACGGCAATCTAAAATAGCTATTTCTTGCTAGTAAAAGAAGGTACTTATAACATCCGCCTTCTTTTTTTATTTTCTGCCAAAAAATGACAGAATTGCTAAATCTCACCTCTAAGAGTTTTCCACAGTTTTTCCTTGACCGGGGTCTTGACAGGGGTCTTTGCTTTGCTAAAATGGGAAGCGCAGAGAAAAGATGAGATAAAACTCTGTAGATCCTACTGAGTGGTCGTCCGCTTCTTTCAAACTAAGCCTTGAAAAAGGCTAAAGAGGAAGGCCTGCGAGGCCCAAGTCTCATAAGGTAGTGGGATAAATAGATAAGGGTCTTATCCAAGATCGCAAGCTCGCTCCTAGCGAAAGTAAGAGGGTACGCCCTCTAAAGATAGAACCGAGGCCTAAAGGCCATAAGGATATATCAGCTGACGCTGAGAACGGAATTGCGAAAAACTCCACCTGGTGGAGAGACTCTATGCCCTATTCTATCGGGGGACAGACCTCCCTAAGGAGGCAACGCCCCCACCTTTTTATTTTAGGAAAGAGAATTTTTGAAAAACCGCCCTATGCCTAACGGCCGGGTTTTTTTGTTGCCGAAATAAAAAAAGCCCATTAAATCTTGGCTTGAAATAAAAAAAGAGAGGAGAAAAGAGGGGCTAGGTAGCCCAAGGATATCTTTCTTTTATTAGTCGGAGACCACATTTTGCGGCCTCCACAATAGAGTCTTCTTCAGGCAGCGGGATTGGTGAGACGGCAGCGACCGCCAGAGCAGCGACATCCCTAGCTGCTGAATCTTGCCCATTTCGAGAAAGATTTAGGGCGAAATAGATTTTCAACAATCTCCAAAGTCCCCCTAACTCCTCCTCTACTTTTTTTTCGGATAATACTATTGTACTCAATATTATCACCTAAATTTATATTACAACTATAATCAAAATTTGTCAAGAGTTTGTAATAGTTCAATACCTTTGCACCACCTTGTAGTAGGGTAAAATGGTATGTATATGGCTTACACAACAAACCCAAAGCTTCCTGAGG
>JBHIEB010000003.1:0-20028 GCA_046760405.1 Minisyncoccales bacterium | reverse complement strand
AGGTGACCGGGTGGAGGGAGAGAGGAAATCGGAGGAGAAGATGGAAGAGCAGGGGGGGGGGGGGGGGTATAGTTATAGGTTAGATGACGATCCTTATGGAGAGCCAGACAATACTGTTGATACCCAATTTACTTCGGTTTCTTTTGAGGATGCGGAGGATGGAATTATGTATTTTCATCTAAAAGGTAAAAAAGATGAGATTTGGGGAGGAACTAGTCATTTTAGGGTAATGATTGATACAATCCCACCTTTAGTATTTGAGCCATATTTAGAATCTTTTACTTTTGGAGCAGGTAATAATCTATTAATTTATTTTGATACGAGCGATTTACTCTCAGGAATTGACTATTATAAAGTGCGGATAACAAATCTCACTGATCCTGAAAATGTGGTTTTTACGGGATGGACTCGAGAGGAAAGTCCCTTTCGACTGACAACAGAGAGGCAGGGGATTTTTGAAGTTACAATTCGGGCTTTTGATAAGGCTGGTAATTTTCAAGAAGGGAAAATGCAGACAAGAGTAATTAGCCCTCTTTTAATTATAATCAGCGAAGGGGTTCAGATTAAAGGAATATTTATTTCTTGGTGGCAAATCTACTTTTTAATAGGCGCTATTTTATTGGGGACAGGATTTCTAATTTTTGGATTAATAAAGAGAGGGAGGGAGGGTTTGAGAGTTAGACTCTACAAAGAAATAAAGGAGGCAGAAAAAGAAATTGAAGATGTTAAAAAGGCCGAAGAGAGGTTAAGAAGATTAAGAATTATGGAAGAGAGGGCAGGAGAGGAGTGGAAGCGATTAAAAGAGTCCTTGGAAAAAGAAATAAAACCTTCATCAAATCAAAATGAAACCGAGACAGACGCGAAATAAAACACAAAACAGATACGAAACTTATGAACACTAAACGGACACAAAACTTAGGTATAAAACAGACACGAAACTTTTGGTTTAGTGTTGGTTTAGTGTTGCTCTTTAGTGTCAGTTTAGTGCAGCCAGCTTTAGCTGACGGGGCTTCTCTTTATCTTTCTCCAACTTCGGGAACCTTTTTTGTTGGCAGTACTTTTGATGTTTCAATATTTGTAAATACTGGAGGAGAGGATGTTAATGCCGTTGAGGTGAATTTAAAATTTGATCCCAAAAAACTTCAGGTAGCTTCTCCAACTACTGGTAAATCTTTTATTGAGGTTTGGATTGCTCAACCCACTTATTCTAATACCAAAGGAACAATGAGTTTTATGGGTGGGGTTCCCACTCCTGGAATCAATACAACAGCTGGTTTGGTTTCTACTGTTGCTTTCAGAGCTATATCTCCGGGAGTCACCTCAGTTTTATTCTTAGATTCTTCCAAAGTTCTTCGAAATGACCCTCAAGGAACGAATATTTTAACCTCTCTGGGAAGGGGAGTTTATACCCTTTTGATTCCTCCTCCCGAAGGGCCAAAAGTTTTTTCTCCTACTCACCCTGACCAAAATAAATGGTACAAAAATAATAATCCTACTTTTTCTTGGGAAAAAGAAGAGGGAGTAACCGATTTTAGTTATAGTTTTGACCAAGATATAGCTGGAGCTCCTGATAATATTTCAGAAGGCGACCATACTTCAATTTCTTACAGTGAGGTGGAGGATGGGATGTGGTATTTCCATGTCAAAGCAAAAAAGGCGGGAGTTTGGGGCGGAATAAGTCATTATTTAGTTCGGATTGATACCACTTCTCCTGCTCTCTTTACTCCCACTGTTGAGCCTTCTCTCAAAACAATAGAAAGGCAACCATTAATTTCTTTTATGACCACTGATGCTCTTTCAGGGCTGGACCATTATCAACTTAAATATATTGATATAACCCCAGAAAAAAAAGAAGAGGAAGTCGGTTTTTTTACCGAAGTTTCAAGCCCTCACAAACTGCCATCTTTAGAGATTGGAAAATATTTAGTGGTAGTCAGAGCTTACGATGTAGCGGGAAATTGGAGAGAGGGAACAGTCAAGATTCAAATCTTCCCTGAAGGAATCTTTTTTTCAAGAGAGGGAATTCATTATAGAGAATTTCTTGTTCCCTGGTGGATAATAATTTTGATTATCTTAATTATATTAACTTTAATCTCATTTTATTACTGGAGAAGACAACGAGATTTATTAAGAAAAAGAAAGGGTAAATTCAATGAGATCGAGAGAAAATTAGAGAATCATCACCGAGAAATGATAAATGGAATAGGAAAAACAAAATTTTAGAAACTTGTAGAAATATGCAGCCTTTGGCTGCGAAACTTATAGAAATTTATTGCAATGAATTTCGCGAGTGAAACGAGCAAGTTTCTACAAGTTTCGATAAGTTTCTTTGAATTATGAAAAGACTATTTCTCATTTTGATCATCTTAATACTTTCTTTTGCAATTGCACCTTCCGTATATGGGCAAGATGCTTCTTTCTATATTTCACCCTCGGCAGGAGATTATAAGGTTGGAGAGAAATTTTTTGTCGATGTATTAATTAATGTTGGGGGAACCTCCATTAATGCTGCCCAGGCAACTGTTTATTTTTCTCCAGAGAAATTAAAAGTTCTTGAAGTCTCAAAAGAAGATTCCATTTTCTCGCTTTGGGCTCAAGAACCTGTTTGGTCAAACACAAAAGGTGAAATTTCTTTTGTTGGCGGATTACCCAGCCCTGGATTTATAGGAAAGGCAGGAAAGGTTATGACCGTTCTTTTTCAAGCCAAATCTTCTGGTGAGGCAGAAATATCTTTTGGAAAAGAGAAAATTTTAGCTAATGAGCCCAAGGGAATGGATATTTTTTCTTTTAGTCAAGAGGTAGTTTATCCCATTAGTGGTCCTGAATTTGAAATAACTATTGATAATGAAGGAGACCCAACTAATCCTCGTCCTCTTTTGTATTTATCTTTAGGAGCGGAAGGTGAGATTTCAGAAATAAGCTATTACGAGGTGAGAATTGGAGAAGAAGTTTTTAAGGTGAAGGTGGGAGAAAATTTGCCTTGGCAGATGCCAAATTTAACTCCGGGTAGTTATTCGATTTTAGTCAAAGCAATTGATAAAGCTGGAAATGTGGTTGAAAATAGGGCCGAAGTTATGATAGAATCAATTCCTGTACCTCAAATCACTCTTTGCCCTGAGACATTTATATCTGGCCAAGAGCTGCTTTATATTGGGGGGAACGTAATGCCCGAGAGTTCAGTTTTAATATTTTTTGAAAAAAATGGAAAGTTAATAAAAAAGTGGGAAGTGCTTAGTGATGAAGAAGGGAACTGGTTTTTAAGAAAAGATGGGCTATTTAAGCCCGGAATATACACCATTTTAGCTAAAACAAAAGACTCAAGAGGAGCAATAAGCAATCCTTCTGAACCCTGTTTTGTCAAAGTTTTCCTTTTTGGAGGAATGGCGGTTGGTCCCCTTATTATGAGTTATGAAAATTTAGCCCTCTTAGCTATTTTACTATTGATTGTTCTTTTTGGCGGACTTTTCTACTTTTCTTGGAGAATTAGAAGAATGGGGAAATTAATTGAAAGAGAAACCAGGGATTTAAAAGAGAAATTTTATAAAGAGTATAATGAACTTTACGCTGACATTGAAAAAGAACTGGAGTTATTAAGAAAAGTTAGGGCAGAAAAAGGATTCACCGAAAAAGAAAAGGAGATAGAGAAAGAACTTCTAAAAAATCTGGCTGATGTGGAAAGGGTTTTAAGAGAAGAGTTAAAAGATATCAAAGAGATAAAATGAGGGAATAGACATCTTATTTTAATTTTGATAAAAAGAGTATTAGCCAAATGTTTTTTTCAAATAAAAGAAAACTGAATTTAATTTTCTTGGTGGTGGTAATTTTTGTTAGCTTCGGACTTGGGTTTTGGGTTGGAAAAGAACAGGTAGTCTGCCCGGTTTGCCCGCCAGAAGAACTTGATTTTTCGCTTTTTTGGGAAGCCTGGCATGTGCTTCAAGAAAAATTTGTAGATAAAGAAAAATTTGATGCTCAAAAAATGATTTATGGAGCCATTTCTGGCATGGTAAAATCTTTAGAAGACCCTTACACTATCTTTTTTACTCCTCAAGAAACAAAAAGATTTATTGAGGATGTCAAAGGAACTTTCGAAGGGGTGGGAATGGAAATAGGAATTAGAAAAAACCAGCTGCAGGTAATAGCTCCTCTGGAAGGAACTCCGGCTCAAAGAGCAGGATTGCGAGCCGGTGACAAAATTATGGAAATAGATGGCTTAATGACCGCTGATTTAACTATTGAGGAGGCAGTTAATTTGATTAGGGGACCAAGGGGGACAGAGGTTATTTTAACTATTCTGAGAAAAGAATGGGGGGAGACCAAAGAAATTAAAATAGTGAGGGGTGTTATTGCCGTTCCTTCTTTGAAATGGGAAATACTCGCCTCGACAGGCGAAGCCGGCGGGAAAGATAATAACATTGCCTATTTAAAACTTTATCACTTTACCGAAAAAGCCAGCTTTGATTTTGGAAGGGCGGCTTTTGAAATCTTAAATAGCCCGGCGAAAAAAATAATTTTAGACCTCAGAAATAACCCCGGAGGTTATCTGGAAATAGCTCAGGATATTGCTGGTTGGTTTTTAGAAGAGGGCCAAATTGTTGTGATTGAAGATTTTGGTCAGGGAGATAAAATAGAACATAAAGCTAAAGGTAATGGCAAATTTTTAGATTATAAAATTATAATTTTAATTAATCAGGGCTCAGCTTCAGGCTCTGAAATCTTAGCTGGGGCTTTAAGGGATAATCGGGGGATATTATTAATTGGTGAAAAATCTTTTGGCAAGGGTTCAGTTCAAGAGCTGGAAAAACTAAGAGAAGGTTCTAGCTTGAAGATTACAATTGCAAAATGGCTTACTCCCAAAGGTCAACTTATTACTGATGTTGGATTGGAACCAGATATTAAGGTAGAAATGACTGATGAAGATTATGAGGAAGGTAGAGATCCTCAATTAGATAAGGCTATTGAGGTAATAAGAGAAATAAGGTAAAATAGGGGTGAAAACCAAAAACCAAAAATAAAAAACCAAAAACACATACTTAAAAACATAAAAATATTTTTGCATTTTTGGTCTGTCTTTTTAATATTTGATTTTTAATCTTTAATTTTAGCGAAGCGCTTATGCGAGTCATTCTTCTCAAGGATGTTGAAAATTTAGGT
The DNA here is from genome assembly GCA_046760405.1 of Minisyncoccales bacterium. Classification (GTDB taxonomy): domain Bacteria; phylum Patescibacteriota; class Minisyncoccia; order Minisyncoccales; family JANBVM01; genus JBHIEB01. The sequence continues at coordinate 14,877 of JBHIEB010000003.1, read as the reverse complement.
AAAAAGTACGAAATAAAAGAAGTGGCTAATGGCTATGCCAGAAATTTTTTAATTCCTAAAGATTTAGCCAGGCAGGCGACCAAAGAGAATTTGAAATGGTTAAAAACTCAAAAGGAAATAGAAGAAAAAAAAGCTGAAGAGGAACTGAAGAAGGTTCAGGCATTGGCTACTGCTATTGATGGACGAGAAATTATAATTCCAGTTAAGCTTGGCAAAGAGGGTCAACTTTTCGAATCAATTACTTCTCAAAAAATCTATGAGAAATTAAAAGAATTAGGTCTTAATATTAAAAAAAGACAGATTGATCTATCAGAACCAATTAAAGAATTAGGAGAGGTTCCGCTAAAAATTAAATTTGACCACAATTTAGAGGCAGAAATAATGATAATAGTGACAGAAGTGAAATAGTTAATTATACGAATTGTGATGCGAATTCCATTCGAATAATGCCAATTTTTAAGAAGTCAATATTTGAACAAATTAGACAATGGGTTGTTGACCATCAGGATGATATAATTTTATTGATTGGCGTTATTTTAATTTCTTTACTTTCTTTTGCTATGGGTTATATTGTAGCTAAACAACAAGAAAAAGAACCAATAAAAATCGAAAAATTCCAAGCACCAAGCACCAAATTTCAAATAAGCTCCAATGACCAAAATCTCAATTCCCAAAACAGTTTTGGTCATTCGGTCATTGGAATTTGGAATTTATTTGGGATTTGGAATTTGTAATTTGGAATTTTCTTATGCGGGTAGCTGTTGTTGGGGCAGGAATTTGTGGGCTTTATTTAGCGTGGAAGCTTTCAGAAAGAGGATATGAGGTGACTGTTTTTGAAAAGAAAAAGAAAATTGGAAAAGAAGTTTGCTCAGGTCTCCTTTCTCAAAAAATTTTAGATATTATTCCTGAAAGCCAAAATTTAATTCAAAATCAAATAGAATACGCCCTTTTGCATTTTCCCAAAAGAACATTGAGAGTTAACTTCTCAGGAAAATTTTTTGTGATGAATCATAGTGAATTAGATAGACTAGTGGCGGCTTTGGCTGAAAAATCGGGAGCAAAATTTCTTCTAAAATATAATGTGACGAAGCAAGGCCTCGTCACATTGCAAAATGATTTTGAAAGAGTAATTGGTTGTGATGGAGCGTTATCTCAAATTAGAGAGAGTTTGGGATTAACAGCTCCTCAATTTTATTTAGGGATCCAAGGATTTGTTTCAAAAATAGATAATTCATGCTTTGTTGAAACTTGGCCAACAAAATTTGGTTTTTTGTGGAAAATTCCGCGGGGAAAAAAAATAGAATATGGGATAATTGAGGAACCAAAAAAAGCGAAAAAGCTTTTTGATGAATTTTTAGAGGCAAATAGCATTCATTTGGAAAGAATAAATTCAGCTTTGATCCCTCAAGGAATGATTATTCCCTTAAATTCCAGAACTACCCTTTGTGGAGATTCTACTGGTTTGACCAAACCCTGGTCAGGTGGGGGGGTAGTCTGGGGATTGATTGCCGCTAATATTCTTTTGAAAAATTTTCCTGATTTTTTAAAATATCAAAGAGAGATGAAAAAATTTTTTTTACCAAAAATTATTTTTTCAAAAGTGGCAAAAAAATTAGTTTATTTTTTTGGTTTTAACGCGCCCTGGTTGTTTCCAAAAGAAATTAAAATAGAGGGCGACTTTTTAGTATAATTGTTTTGTAATATGAATATTCGTATATTCGTAGAAATTCGCCCGCCTGCCACGCCCGACATCGCCTTTGGCTCAGTCAAAGGCGGGCGGGCCATTCGCCTGACCTGCCCGACTTGCCTTCGGCAATTCGAAGGCAGGCAGGGGCGAAGCCGATGGCGGGCAGGTAATTCGTAGAGTTATGAAAAAAATTCCTTACCATTTGGGTATAATTTTAGATGGCAATCGAAGATGGGCAAGAGAAAGAGGGTTGCCTGCTTTTGAAGGACACAAAAGAGGTTTGGAAAAAGTAAAAAAAGTAATAAAATGGTGTAAGAATCGAGGAATAAAAATTTTAACCTTATTTGTTTTTTCAACTGAAAACTGGAAGAGGTCAAAAAAAGAGGTTAATTATTTGATGAGATTGGCTAAAAAAGGTATAAGTGAAAGTTTAAAAGAAATTCACCAAGCTGGAATTAGGATAAGGGTAATCGGTCAAAAGGAGAGGGTACCAGAATCTGTCCAAAAAACAATTGCTAAAGCTGAGGAATTAACAAAAAATAATAAAGAGATGGTTTTAAATTTCGCTTTAAGTTACGGGGGAAGGACAGAGATTGTTCAGGCTATAAAAAATATCATTGAAAAGAAAATTCCTCCTAAGAAAATTACAGAGGATATAGTTTCTCAAAATCTCTGGACATCTGATTTAGATTTGATTATTAGAACCGGCAAAGAACAGCGTCTTTCCAATTTTTTAATCTGGCAGGCAGCTTATTCTGAGCTTTATTTTTCAAAAAAATACTGGCCAGCTTTTACTGAAAAGGATTTAGACGAAATTCTCAGAGAATACGCTCGCCGCCAGCGGAGATTCGGTGGAGATCCGGTAAGTGTTAATTCAAAAGAAAAGAAAAAGCCTCAATTAACTTGAAGCACAAAAGAAATTTTTTCTTTTAGTTTTTCTCTCTCAGTTATTATTAAGACGATTTCTTTATTGGTTTATTACACTTTTTAAAAATGAAAAAAACTTTACAAAAGCAAGGAAAATAAGGTCATTGCTGGGGTAATTGGGGGTCTTGGAGAGTATTTTGATATTGATCCTGTTATCTTGAGACTTCTCTGGATTTTAGCAGTTGCTTTTACTGGTTTTATGCCTGGTATTCTTGTCTATTTGGTGGCAATTTTTATTATCCCCAATAAACCAAAATAATATTTTAATTAAAGCTAAAACAAAAATTTGATCGGGAATTTGATCGGGAAGTCTTCCCGAACATTTGACAGTGCGGATAAAAAATGATATGCTTTTTTTAGTTAATTCACAATAAGGAGTACAGAGGTGAGCGAATAATGTTGAAAATAATAACCACCGAAAAGGTCGCGATTCTGAAAGATGACGAAATACTGTTAACAAGTAAAGAGGATTCTCCTGAGTGCTGGGACTTTCCTGCTGGGCACATTGAAATAGACGACCTAGCTTCTAAGCCATCAAAAAAGCTGGACTCTAGTGAACTTCCGCTCGGCGTTCTAATCAATCTATTTCGCCTTGGCGATGGCAAGGTAAGGCTTCTAGGGGGATTTAAAGCCAAATGGGTTACCCGTCGTCAAGCAGGGAAGTTCAACCTTGAACCTTCGTGCGACCAGGCTCTTGACCGTTTGCACGAAATGGAGTTATTTTAGAACTCCAAAATATTTTCAAATGTCTATCGATTTCCGAATCGATAGATTTTTTTATTTAGTGCGGTTTTTTGATAGAATAAAAAAGTATGAAGAAGGATGATTATTATAAAAGTTTGCCAAAAAAGAGGATGGCAGCTGGCCCTTTATTGTTTAATGAGGATGGTGAGATTTTAATTTTAAAACCGGTCTATAAAAATCACTGGTTAATACCAGGGGGAGTGGTTGAAGAAAATGAATCTCCCCGAGAAGCTTGCCTAAGAGAGACTAAAGAAGAACTGAATTTAGATATAAAGCCTAAAAGACTTTTATGTGTTGAGTATCGGTCAGATAGCGATGGGAGAGGGGAGAATTTACAATTTATATTTGACGGTGGCATATTGAGCCCTGCTCAAATAAATAATATAAAAATTCCTGGAAAAGAAATTAGTGAATATAGATTTATGAAAGTTGAAGGAGCTTTACCTTTATTAAGTGAGAGTCTCAGATTAAGAGTTAGCAAGTGCCTTAAAGCGATAAAAAATAATACAACGGTTTATATAGAAAACGGGCAGACAGAGTTTAAATAAAATTTATGAAAAAATTTAGTAAGCTTTTTATAATTTTTATAATCTTTTTAGGAGTTTTTTTATTCTTTTGGAATGATTTGTTAGATATTTACTCAGAATTATCTCTACGATTACCCCAAATTGAAAAAGGAGTTACCGAATTTTTAATAAAAGAAACTGAAAAACAGATTTCCATACCACCACCCCTCCGAGCTGAAAGAGAAGCTCCCGAGGCGTTTTTAACCCATACCGGAATAATTCAGTGGACAAATATTCAAAGAGAAAAATACGGTCTTCCTTCATTTATGGAAAATAAGACACTGAATGCCATGGCAGAGAAAAAAGTGCAAGATATGTTTGAAAAGCAGTATTTTGCCCATTATTCTCCTTTGGGCGTTGGAATGGAAGATTTGGCGAAAAGTGCCAGATATGAATTTATTGCTATTGGTGAAAATTTGGCATTTGGTAATTTTCAAGACGATGAAGTGCTCGTTCAGGCCTGGATGGATAGTCCTGGCCACCGTGAGAATATTTTGAATGATGACTATCAAGAAATTGGTGTGGCGGTGAGCAAAGACATATTTGATGGAGAATCTACCTGGCTTGCCGTCCAGCATTTTGGACTGCCTCTTTCTGCTTGCCCCCAACTAGATGAAACGCTTGAAACAAAAATTGGAACAAATCAAAATCAGATTAAAGAGCTTCAAAAAACTTTAGAAGCATTGTTAGTCAAAATTCAAACTATGAAACCTAAACGGGGAAGGGCGTATAACCAAAAAATTGAGCAATACAACGCTCTCGCTTCCCAATATAATACTCTTATTGAGGAGACTGAGGTATTGGTTAATAAATACAATAATCAGGTTAGATTATTTAATGAATGTGCTGCCGGAGCAAAATGAAAACATTGAGTGATATTGATTATTACAGGTGACATTGACAAGGTTTTTGATATTTTGATACGTTGAAATTAGAAACAGGCCTTTATAAAAATATAGAGGGGATGGATAATATGGAGATACTTTTTTGTAAGGAAAAAGGGTGTGGGAGTATGCTTATGCTTGAAGAGGATGAAAAAGGAAGTATTTTCGTCAAATGTAAAAAAGGACATAAAAATCCCTTAAACCCTTCAGATCTCGCAAGATTAGCCAAACTGTTAGGTGCCTCAGCCTACAAGGCAAAGAGGAAGCCTAACAGTGTTTTTATTCTTTAGATTTTTTCCGTGCCCGAGAGCCGCTTATCTTAAAGGATTCTCTCGGGTTTTTTATTTTGACAGAAGCTTCGATTATTTGCTAATCTAAAAGCAATAAAATTGTTAAAACGTATGCCTTTTTTCAAGAACAGTGTTGTACTTTTGCGTCATGGACAGACTCAATGGAATTTAGAGAAAAGAACCATGGGTCATCTTGATTCGCCTTTAACTGAAGAAGGTATTCTTCGGGCTAAAAAAGCTGTAAAAAAGCTTAAAAGTTATAATTTTGATATCGTCATTAGTTCTCCCTTGGGACGAGCTTTAGAGACATCAAAAATTATTGCCAAAGGATTAAAAATTTCGGAGATAAAAACAAATCCAGCCTTTGCAGAACGCCATTTAGGGGTCCTTCAAGGACGTCCAAAGCAAGAATCTGTTCAACACTTTCCCTATTTTTGGGATGCTGATGGTCGATTTATTCAAAATTCAGAAATACCTGGGGGAGAATCATTGGAAGAGTTCTTGCAACGCGTTCAAAAAGGAATAGAAGACTTACGACTACTTTCTAAAACAAAGAATATTCTCGTTGTGGCTCATGATGGTGTCTTACATGCAATCGTTGGACATGTTAAAAGAATTCAATTTAGCGATGTGCAAAAAATTTATAAATTCAACTATTGCGATCCAATTATTCTGGATTAAAATCTGTTTAACCAATATTAGCTAATAAAAAATCGCCCGAAAGGCGATTTTCTGGTAGAATAAAGAAATACAAAGTCGAAAAGTTAATTTTTGATTTTTAAAGAATATGATGAAAAAACAAAGGGATTGGGTTAAAAAATTAAAAGAGAGTAAAGGTTTACCAAAAGTAGAGAAGATTACCAGGAAGATGAGTAAAAGATGGGGGACGGGCACGGTAGTTATTCCAGCTCCAATTGAAGTAGATGAAATAATGAGAAAAGCGCCAAAAGGTAAGCTGATTATTATTAATCAAATTCGTCGAGCTCTGGCTAAAAGGCATAAAGCAACCATCGGCTGTCCTTTAACTACTGGTATCTTTGTTCGGATTGCATCTGAGGCCGCCGAACAACAGAGAAAGGAGGGTAAAAAAAGAATAACCCCATACTGGCGTACTCTCAGAGCCGGCGGGCTTTTAAATGAAAAATATCCCGGTGGAATAAAAGGACAAAAGAAGCTCTTGGAAAAAGAGGGACATAAAGTCATTAAAAAAGGCAAAAAATATTTTGTTTTTGATTACGAAAAATCATTGGTAAAGTTATAAGCTGACAGTGGTCGGGTTTTGTCGCCGTCAAGGCGATTTTTTTTGAGTTAAAAATTAATTAATCATGCAAGAAAAAGTTGCTACGGCACGATTAGAGAGACAAGTAATAAGCTCAATGAGCGATTTTTTAGAGAAGGATGGTTTTGTTGAAATTTTTCCACCTAAAGTAGTCAGGGCATCAGGAGCTTGTGAGAATATCGACACTCTATTTGAGGTCGGGGTAGACGGAAACCCTCGCTGGTTTTGCCCAGAGAACCCCCATCCGGCTTATCTTTCACAAACCGCTCAATTATATCTTGAAGCTTTTACCCCTTACCTTGGGAAGGTCTATTCAATAGGGCCAAGCTTTAGAGCCGAAGAGGGAAATGACAATAGACATTTGATTGAATTTTTAATGTTAGAAATTGAATTTGCCGGTGGATTTAAAAAACTCCTGGGATATATTGAGGGAGCAATCTATAAAGTGATTGAAGACTTATTAAGACTACCAGAAAAAGTAAGAATAATGATAGGAGTTGAGGAAAAGGAAATAGAAAGACTGGGAAAAATAAGGCCTGTTTTTCCTAGAATTACCTATAATAAGACAATTAAACTTTTGGGATTGCCTTTTGGAAGTGATATTTCTTCAGCTAATGAGCAGAGACTGGTCAAAAGATTTGGCAACCAACCGCTCTTTATCACTCATTTCCCAAATCCCTTATTTGACCACGGAAAAGAAATTGAGGTTGAGAAATTTTTTAATATGGACCTTGATGCCTCAAATCCAAAAAGAGTTCTTTCGGCAGATTTAATTTTGCCATTTAGTGGAGAAGCAGTTGGGGCAGCTCAGAGAGTTTGGCAGTATGATAAGTTAAAATGGAGACTGAAAAACTCAAAAATGTTTGAAAGATTGAGCAAAAAAGGAGGAGGATTGGAAGACTTTGAGTGGTATTTAAAAAGGGTAAAAGAAAAATCAGTTCTCCATTCTGGATGCGGGTTTGGAATAGCAAGAATACTCAAGTTTATAAAAAGAAAGGACGATATTAAAGAAGTGGTCACTTTTCCATCGAACCAAGAAAACATAATTTAGAAAAACATTTTAAAATGATATCAGGAAAATACTTTCTCGATTGAGCCTTTTAATTCTTATTTTAGGAATAGAAAATCGTCAAACTCTGGTTAGCAAATAGGCGATTTTTTTGATAGAATAAAATTTAGGAAAGCATTAAAGTGATTTTTGATAAACCGAGACTAAATTATGAATAATAAAAAACTTCTTTATTTGGCAATTGGTCTTATTTTTTTAATTGTTATTGCCCTAGTGTGGTATCTTCCAAAAGAGAAGACGTATACGGTGACCTCTGATGATAATCGCCTGACTTTAACGGTGCCCAGAGGTGTTTTACCAGAGGGAGCAACTTTCAATGATATTTCAATTACCAAACTGACTGAAGATAAATGGACAGAAGATATTAAAGCTATTGAGCCAGTAGGTGCGGTATATAGCTTGGAGCCCGATAGTCTTAATTTTAACCAACCAGTGACTGTTAGTTTGCAATTAGATGAGCAGGAGGTGGCAGATATCCAGCCAGAGAAGGGAACCCGCATCTATATATTATTTGCTCGGGACAGCGATGGGACGTTGCGTGTCTTGGATAATGTGTTTGTAAGGAATTCTTTAGCTGGTGGCCCGGTAACCGTCAGTGCTGAGACGACTCACTTTAGCGACGTGGGAGCTGCTCCGCTTGGTGTTACTATTACGCCTAATGGTGGAGCTCCTCGGGAGCCAGGCCCTGAACTGCCGCCGGAACCGCTTGAGATACCTAAAGAGGAATTTGAGCCGGCTGTGGAGGAAGAGCCGCTCCCACCTGAATCATCTGAACCTAATTGGCGGGTCTCTTCAGAGTTTACAAACATTGATCTTTATGGTTTAGACCCCTTGGATTGTTTTAAAGTGAAAGAGGGGCCCTCTTTGGGTGAACAATTTATGGGCGGCTCGCTTGGTAAAGTTGTGGGTAAAGTTGTAAAAGTGGCAAAAGCATGTGTGGGTGAAGAGGGTCTAAATGTAAAAATTAAAATGGATAACCCCTTCAGAGGGGGACCGGAAGCTTCAGCTGCCCTTAACGTTGGGGTGGTGATAGACCTTATCAGGGGCGAGCCCGAAACAGGACTACTCCCACTTGAACTACCGGAACCGGAACCTGAACCAGTACCTGAACCAGCACCTGAACCGCCGCCACTTCCTGAAGTTCCTCCAGAATTTCCTGAACCAGAGGAAATTGAAATTCCTGTAGATATCAGTGTGAAATCAGACCCGGCTAAACATGACTCAGGCGGAAATAAATATATTGGAATGCCCAACAAGCTAAATCTAAAGGTATTACTGGCAAGCATCACTATTAAAGGGCCTTATCCCTGGGTTGATGTCACTGGTTCCTTGGTAGCTGATGGCAACTTTACTGCTACCGGTAGGGGCACTGTTGCTGGTTTTTCAAATATTGCAGTTACTTTTAAAGGAACATTTACCGGCACAAGCTTGAGTGGCGATTACACTATGGGAGCTAAAGAGGGTCTCCCTACTGGCCAACCCATCATTTACTGGGTTGAAGGTTAGAAAACGCCTTGAGAATGACGAAAAAGACACTTTTCTTTTTTTTATTGGTAAGCATATCAGTTTTTTTAGTTATACCTAAAATTTACCAAGACAATTTAAAGAAGAATAGAGTTTGTTTTAATAATTATTGTTTTTACGTAGAGTTAGCTGATAACCAAACGGAAAGGGCTCTTGGCTTGATGTTTAGAGAAGGCCTGGAATTAAATAAAGGAATGCTTTTTGTTTTTGAAGAAGAGGAAGAGCATTCTTTTTGGATGAAAAACACTTTAATTCCTTTAGATATAATCTGGATTAACGAAGAAAAAGAAGTTGTCTTTATTAAAAAAAATGCTCAACCCTGTACGGAAAAAATCTGTAAAGACATTGAACCGGGTAAAAAAGCGAAGTATGTCTTAGAAGTAAATGCCGGAATGGTAGAAAAAATTAACTTAAAAATAGGAGACAGATTAAATTTTGATATAAACTTGACAGGGTTTTAATTGAGATTATAATAAAAAGTGGAGGCACCCGCGAATATAATATTTTTGAATGCGGGCTGTCTCCCTCCCTCCTTTTAATTATTCAAAAGAAGGATAAAGCACATTCAAAATTTCGCAACTTGTTACAAGAGGTACACAAAGGTGTACCTTTCTCCTTTTTTATCTTTTTAATTTTTTGCCGCTGTGGATTTAATAGGGGATAGGAAATGATATTTCTGATGATTCTTTAAGATAATAGCCTCAGTTGCAAATAAATTCTATTAATTTCTCATCATTCGGAGCTATCAAATAAGTAAAATTTTTCATTCTTTTAAGGGATGGTATTTTCGAAAAATTCTTTCTGCGTAACGGTCTGAAGCATGAACATAACGAGTAGTTGTGTCTAAAGACTCATGACCTAATAAAATTTGAATTGCAGCCGGGCTAGCGCCACTTTCAGCCAGATAGGTTGCAAATGCATGACGGATCGAATGGCAAGAAATAGGGATATTCAGGCCTAATAATTCTCTATATCTTTTGATTTTCTCCTGTAAATAATTTGGAGAAATTTTTTTATTTTTTTGGCGAATATTCTTTCCACGATAAGGAATAAATAAATAAGGAGAATCTGTTTTTCCCCTAACTTCTAGATAATTCTTAATATGCCTTTGAGCTCTGGGGGTCAAATAAACAAATCTTTCTTTTTTACCTTTACCCCTAACGAAGATTCTCCCAGCTTTATCGATATCTTCTTTTTTTATGTTTACAAGTTCTGAAATTCTTACCCCGGTAGAGAATAGAGTCTCAAGCATTGCTCGATTACGTAAGGCAATAGTTTTATTTTTTTCAAATTGGGGAGGCGATTCAATAAGCTTTACAATTTCATCAAACTCTGAAACTCTTGGATGTTTTTTCCCAACCTTTATTAATTTAATCTCGCTCGGAGAAATTGGGGACTTATAATCCATATCAATAAGATATTTAAGATACGAACGGAGAGAGGATAACATTCTATTTATTGAAAAACCGGAAAGGCGCTTTTTGCCTCTTTGCTTTTCAGGAGTTTTTCGATCTCGAGAAAGTAAATAGGCTTTATAATTGAGAATTGTCTTTTTATCAATCTTACCAAATTCAATATTCATTTCTTTTAAAAAATTTTGGAGTACTTGTAAATCTCTCTCATAATTATAAATTGTCTCTTGAGAGAGGTTGTTTACTTGGAGATTTAAAAGAAAATCATCTAAATAGGGAAGTTGTACTTTTTTCATATTATTTATGAGTGTAAGGGTTATTATACTCACTTCCTATATTAATAATAAATAGCCCAAAAGGCTATGTCAAGCCCTCCTAAGTTTATCCCCTGCTAAATTTTGGAGGGCAAGTGGAAAAATTATACTCCTCCACTAAAATTGTTATTAATAAAATTCGTAATTCGTATATTAGTAGAGATTCGCCCGCCTGCCAGCACCTCGAGCGCAAGCGAGTGGCGGGCAGGTAATTCGTAGGGTTACTTTATCAATTCCAAGAATCTTTCCCAGAGGGTTTTACGAACTTTGGGTAGTTCTTCTTTCATTTCTTGTTTTTCTTTTTCAAACTCTTCTCCAATTATTTGTTTTCTTTTTTTAATCTCTTCTTCGGCTCGGGGCTTTACTTCTTTTTTGAAAAAAGCCACAATCCTTGACCAGATATTAGCTTTAAACCATTCATACATTTTCCTCCATACAGGCAAAACCTCTTCTTTCCAAATTCTCTCTAAAATTCCAGGAAGTCGCCTTTGGGTTTCTTGAAGCCCTCTCTCCCCTATTTCTTTTGCCTCTTCTAAAGTTTCGGGAGCTTCCATGGTTTTATCTTGAACAAACCCTCCTAAATTTTTGGATGTTATGTGTGAGTTGGCCCAAAAATTTGGGAGGGCAAAAGAAAAACCCGGCAAAATTAAAGCGATTATTGATAAAATTATAGTAATTTTATATAATAGATTATATCTAGGCATAAGAGATGATAAAAAGTGAAAATCTTAGTTCTCCCTAGCAAATGGAAGCTTCCGGCGGTGAAACTTCTACCCGAATCTCCTGAGGAAACTCGGATTTTAGAAAAGCTTCATGGAAAAAACCTTTGGGCTTCTGCCGATGGAAATACTTTAGTCCTTTATATTAAAGAAAAATGAGTTTTGCTGGTTTTCTTAGGAATAGAGGCCAGCTTTTTTATTTCACCAATCCCCTTGCCTCTTTTATGCGTTTTAATGTTTTTTCTTTTCCTAAAATTTCGGCAATTTCAAAAGGACCAGCCGAAGCTTTTTTACCGCTTAGAGCCACCCTCAGGGGCCACAAAAGATATCCCCCATTCCCCGCTTTTCTAATTTTTTCCCTAAATTTTTCCGCTTCTGGTAATAAAATCTTTTCTAAATTTTCTTTATTAAAATCTTTAGTTTTGATTTTAGACAATATTTTTTTTAATCTGTCAAGGGATTTTTTGATTTCTCTATCTGTTATTTCTCGCCACCTTAATAGACCCTTATCATATTCCAATTTTTCTTTAAAGAAAAAATCAGTTAATTCGGAGATTTCAGAAAGTTTTTTTAATCTTTCCTGATAAATGGAGACAATTTTTTGAAGGATGCCCAAGCTTATCTCTTCTTCAGCTTCAGAGATTTTGTATTTTTGAACAATCTCTTTGCCGCCGTAAGCTGGTGGATATTGAACTTCTTTAAATTCAGGCGTAATTAGCCCTTCTTCAATCAAATAAGGAAGGCAAAGTTCAGTCAATTTTTCAATTGAGCGTTGCCGGATATAGAATCCATTTAGAAAATCTAATCTTCTAATATTAAAAACTGCTCCTCCTTTTTGGACCTTTTCTAAGGAAAAATCTTTAATCAAGGAGTTCATTGAGTAAATTTCCCTTTCCGTCCCCGGATTCCAGCCCAAAAAAGCCATAAAATTTACCAGGGCTTCAGGTAAATAACCTTGTTTTTTAAATTCTAAAACTGAGGTTGCTCCGTGTCTTTTTGATAACTTACTTCTATCAGGCCCTAAAATTAAGGGTATATGAGCATATTTTGGTTGAGGGAAATCTAAGGTTTCCTGAATTAAATTTTGTTTTGGAGTGTTAGGAATATGTTCTTCTCCTCTGATAACATGGGAAATTTTCATTTCAAAATCATCAATGACACAGGCAAAATTATATAAAGGTGTAATTAGGTCTTTAGCAATGATAATATCCCCTATTAAAGAAGCATCAAATTCTAAATTGCCCCTGATTAAATCGTCAAATTCCACTTTTTTTGCTGGAGTCCTAAACCTTATAACCGCTTGCTTTCCTTCAGCTAAATATTTTTCAACCAGTTCTTTTGATAAGTTAGCACATTTCCCTGAATAACGAGGGGGCTCACCTTTTGATAATTGATATTGCCTTTGAGCCTCTAAATCTTCTGGTGAGCAAAAACAATAATAGGCCTTATTTTCTTTCAATAATTTCTTCAAATATTTAGCATAAATTTCTTTTCTTTCTGACTGACGATAAGGTCCATAATTTCCGGCTATATCCGGGCCTTCATCAGGTTTAATGCCTAACCATTTTAAACTTTCAATAATATCTTTTTCATATTCAGGTTTTGACCTTTCGGGATCTGTATCTTCAATTCTTAAAACAAAAGAACCCTCATTTTTTTTAGCAAAGAGATAATTAAAAAGAGCAGTTCTGGCTCCTCCAATATGGAGAAAACCGGTAGGCGCAGGGGCAATTCTAACTCTGACTTCACCTGGTTTAATAAATTTAAATTCCTCAGGTTCCATCAATTTAATTTTGAAATAAATTTTTCATTTAGTCAAATTCAAATAAGCTACGAGATATTCGGCAATTATTTTAGCTGCCAGAGGTCTGGAGAATTTTTTGGCCGCTATTGCCATTTTCTCCAACTCATCTGGACGAGAAAAGAGATGTTTTAGTTTTTCCAAGAAAAAATGAGGGGTAAAATTCTCTTCTTCCAATATTATGGCTGCCCCATCTTTGGCATAGGTATAGGCATTTTTTAATTGATGATTTTGGGCTGCCTCTGGTAAGGGAACTAAAATAGCTGATTTCTCGACAGCTGCTATTTCGAAAATACTTCCCGCTCCAGCTCTCGAGACTATTAAATCAGAAATAGCGTAAGCCTGTTTTAGCCCTTCTTCTTTTAAAAAAGGAAAGAGATGATAATATTTTTCCAAATCCTTAATTATCATTACTTTGGCTTCCGCCTTAACTTCCTTGAAATTTTTTTCACCGCATTGATGAATTAACTCGAAGTCTTTTAGAATTTCTGGCAAGATTTCTAAAATTTTATCATTAATCCTTTGAGCCCCCTGGGAGCCACCCAAAATTAAAATTACGGGTTTTTCTCCGCTTAGTTTAAAGAATTTTTTAGCTTCTTCTTTTGAACCTTCCAAAATTTCTTTCCTAATTGGATTTCCAACCAAAATCATTTTCTTCTCGGGAAGATATGGGGTTTTACTAAAAGAGACAAAAATTTTCAAAGAAAATTTAGCCAAAAACCTATTGGCCATTCCGGGTACGACATCAGATTCATGTAAAAATATTGGCACTCCCAGTAACCAGCCAGCTGTTACTACCGGAATTGAGCCAAAACCTCCTTTTGAGAAGATTACATCTGGAGCCAAAAAGAAAATATAGAAAAAGGCTTGTAAAATTCCAATTGGAGCTCTAAATACCAAGTCAATTAAGTTTTCAAAGAAATTTCTCCAGCCAAAATATCTCCTAATTTTTCCAGCCAATAATTGTTTTACTTTTATATCTTCCTGGGAAAGTAAAATCTTCCCAAACTCATCCTTTGGTCCAAGATAAAAAAACTCTAATTTTTCTTTAGGGCGAATCCTTCTTATTTCTCTGGCAATAGCAAGTATTGGAAGAATATGACCTCCGGTGCCACCACCGGCAAAAAGTATCTTCATAACCCTACGAATTACGAATTTTTACGAATATACGAATAAATTTAATTTGCATTTTTAGATATATTTAATAATATTCCCACTCCTACTAATTCACTAATTAACGCTGAGCCTCCATAACTGATAAATGACAAGGGAATGCCAGTTAAGGGAAAAATTCCAATCATAGAACTAATATTGACGAAGGCTTGGAGCGTAATCCAGAAAGTGATTCCGAAAGCAGCCAACTGAGAAAATTTATCTTTCCTTTGCTTCCCAATTTTAAAACCTCGCCAAAAAAAGATTAAAAAAAGCAAAACTAAAATGGAGCTGCCAATAAAACCTGTTTCTTCAGCAAAAATAGCAAAAATAGAATCTGAGATAGATTGAGGCAAGAATCCAAATTTTTGTTCCGATAAACCAAGGCCCGAGCCTGAAACTCCTCCTGACCCTACGGCAATCAAAGCCTGTTTTAGATGATATCCGATTCCCATTGGGTCAGTCTCGGGGTTTAAAAAGACTGAAACTCGGGCAAATCTATAAGGAGC
>JBHIEB010000002.1:0-22943 GCA_046760405.1 Minisyncoccales bacterium | reverse complement strand
TGCCGTATTATATCACCTCTCCTGTTATCAGGAAGTTTCTTGAATCAAAAAAACCTCCAAAATTGATGGTTTTAATGGTTCAGAAAGAAGTTGCCCAGCGAATTTGTGCTCACCCGCCAAATATGAGTTTACTCGCTGTCTCGGTTCAGTTTTATGCTAAACCGGAAATTATCTCTTTTGTCTCAAAAAAGTCTTTCTGGCCCCAACCAGAAGTAGACTCGGCGATTCTTCGAATCTCGCAAATTTGCACGAATTTACCGCAAATAAACACGAATTTATTTTTTAAAGTTGTAAAAGTGGGTTTTTCCCATCCCAGAAAGCAATTAATTAATAATCTTTCTCAAGGATTAAAGCTCGATAAAGAAAAAGTTAAAAACTGGCTCTTAAAAAACGGTATTGAATCTAAACAAAGAGCAGAAACTTTAGCTATTAAAGACTGGCTAAAATTAACAAAAAACCTTAAAATTTAATAATGGTGAAAGTACTTAAAGTTATTTTAGTTTTCTCTTTTCTAACTCTTCTTTTTGGAAACCAAGTTTTTGCTCAAGCGCCTTCTCCTCCCACTCTAATTTATCCTTTAAATAGCGATTCACCAATCTGGGCAGGAATGATTGAATTTGAATGGACAAATACCGGAGCAAATTATTATCACTATCTCATCAATCTCCCTGATGGCACATCTAAAGAAGGAGTTATTACTTCTACTGTTGTAAGATTTTATGACTTAAAATTGGGAAATTATAGCTGGGCAGTTCGTTCTTGTGATGATGCGGCGGGCTCAAGTTGTGGAGCCTGGAGCAGTGTCCCGCCTGAAGTATTTGAAATTGGTTCAGCTCCTCCTAAACTCCTAAAAGGTTTGGTTCCTTGCGGCAGATTATATGACAATCCTGGGACCGAGATTATTGAGAGCAAGCCCTGTGAGTTTGCCGATATCTTTTTATTATTTAAACTCGTTCTTGATTTTCTTCTCTGGAGAGTAGGACCGATTATTTTAGTTTTGTTAGTATTAGCGGTAGGAATAACCTCTTATTTTGCTCTCGGCTCTCCATCTACAATTGCCCAGGTAAAATCAATCTTAAGAACAGCTATTGTCGGTTATGGAATTATTTTCCTTGCCTGGCTAATTGTAAACTTATTTTTAGTAATTTTAGGTTATCGAATCGGAATCTTCGGTCGTTGGTGGGAAATTAGGTTTTAATTATGAAAGATTATAAGTTTTTCATTTTAACAATTCTGGCTATTATTTTGCTTAGTTTTGCCACCCATTGGCAATTTAAAAACTTCCACAAATCTTTATCGGGGATTGAATTTCCTAAGTTTGAAATGCCGAAACTTGAACTCCCTCCTCTCCAAGAAAGTGAAGGTGCGGGCTACAAAGAGTTTGTCAGTCCAGATGGAAAATTGAAATTAAAATATTCTTCTGATTGGATGGAAATGAAGGGCTTGGAAAAGCTTAACCAAGAAACAATAAAAGAGAGGGCGAAAATCTTGCTTTTTGCTCAAAAATTTAGATTGGAAAAAGCTGCCTTTGCCTCTTTGGTTATCCAGGAATTAAGTTTAGAAAAAGAAAAAAAATTAGAGAAAGTTATTGAAGAAATGAAAAAAGAAACAGAAGAAAAAGGGATTGAAATGGAGGTTCTTAAATTAGAGACTAAAGATAAAGAAGCTAACCTTGAAGCAAAATATAAGAAAGAAAGAGGTTCTGTCTTGCACTCAAAAGAAAAAATAATTCTCAGCGAGAATAAAGCTTATTTAATCACCTTTGTCGCCTTAGATAGAGATTGGTCAGAATTTGAGAAGGAGATAGGAGAGATTCTTAGCTCCGCCCAAATCATTGATTGATTTATTTAAACTATAGTTCAAATATGTTATAATTTAAATATGGAAGGGTTTATTAAAAACAAAAAATTTCTTCTTTTGCTTGTGTTATCAGGGACCCTTGGGATCGTTTCAGTAACCTTTGCTTTAGAAATAAACTGGCCGGCCTCGCCAGGTGGAACCCAACTAACTGATACCACTACTCTTCCCCAAATGGTTCAATATTTTTATGAATGGGGAATTACCATAGGCGGTATAGCGACATTTTTTGCTTTAGTGATGGCAGGATTCCAATATTTAACGTCAATTGGCCGACCAGAAGCAATGAGAGCGGCAATGGGCCGAATTCAATCAGCTATTTTTGGCTTAGTTTTACTTTTGACCTCCTGGTTAGTTCTAAATACAATCAATCCTGAACTAACTACCCTAAGAACACCTTCAATAAGCCCTCCATCTGGTTCTTTAGAAGAAATAGAATTTAATCTTAGTACTTCTCCCTGTGAGAAAGCAATTTTGTATGATCAAACTGGGAATGAAGGAAATTTCGTCGAACTCACGCCAGGCGGTGGCTGTTTAAACTTGGGGGGGGCACCCCTAAACGGAGTAGTACAGTCGATTGATATAAGGGGGAGTTGCGTCTTGAATCTTTTTCCGAGTACTGACTCGACCTGCAGTGGAACAGACCCAACACGAACTATTACTTTCACCTCTGACTCCTCTGATATCGGAAGGTTCTATGGGATTACAACATTTGGATCAGCAGCAATGCAAACCGGAGCTCAAGCACTAAAAACATGCTCGGAGGCCTGTGACGAAGACTGTCTAGCTGCTACTGGAGGCCTAGGTACTGCCCTCTTCGTATCTTGCGAGGTCGGAAGTTGTCCGTCGCCCTATTTCAATAAACCTATTGGAAACGAATGGTGTAGAACAGTAGAATCTAAGGATGTGTGTTGTTGTCAATGTTTAGGTATAGGTCCCTAAAGCGCTTTTCAAATTCTGAACCACTATCTGTTTGAATAACTCTTATCTTGGGTGGGACTATAGATTCCAATTTCTGAAAGAAATCTAACCCACCTCTATCTAAAAATGCTAAAAAGAATCAAATATTATCTATTTAAAATAATCTTAGCAAAGAAAAAAAAGCTGATTTTGCTTTCTTTTTTCGTTTTATTTGGTCTTTTCTTAATTCCAAAGCCAGTCAGAGCTGACTTTTTTGGAATAGCCGATTCTTTTTGGGGTTTATTAGAATCGCAGTTAGATGCTTTAGATTTTGGTGAAGGTGCAGTTTTGCAACTGATATTTTACTTGATTTTACTTCTGGCTCAATCTCAAGCTCTCCTTTATCTCTCAGCTGCTCTTTTAGAGTGGGCAATTAACTTCCCTATCAACCTCGGAGTAACTACAATAAATCCCCTTATTACCTCTGGTTGGCAATTTACTAGTGGATTGGTTAATGCCCTTTTTATTTTAATTTTTGTTGTTATTGCCTTAGCTTATATTTTAGGAATTGAAACCTTTGGAGCAAAAAAAGCCTTGCCAAGACTAATTATTGTTGCTCTTTTAATCAACTTCAGCCCAGTTTTTATAGGAGCGGTTGTTGACATTGTCCAACTAACTCTAAAAGCTATTGTCAATGCCCTGGGGCCTAATCTTCCTTCTCTTGCCATCGCTCCTCTAACATCAAGTCTTTGGAATTTTATCACGGGATATTTTTTTGTCATAGGTGTTTATACAGTGGTTGCCCTCATCCCTTATGCTAATGTAGCTGGGATGGTTGCTCTTATAGCGGCGGTTGTAGCAGAAGCTTTCTTGGGAACCTTTTCTCTAAGCGTCCTTTTAATCGTTCTTGGTTTCGCAGTAGGACTCCTTTTCCTCTTTTATTTTCTCATTTTCATAATAAGAGTTGCTATGATTTGGATGTTGACTATACTGGCACCTTTAGCCTTTGCTGCTCTGGTTTTGCCGGCTACTCAAAAATATTGGAAACAATGGCTCCAGCTACTTTTGGAGTGGTTATTTTTCGGAATAATCGTTGTTCTCTTGGGTGGTTTGGGTTTAAAATTATTTGCCGAAAATACAGTTGTTCCTTTTACTGGACCAATTTCAATAGGGTCAATAGGGCTCTTCCCGGCTTTCACTTATAACTATTTATTTTTACTTATCTATTTAGGGATTATATTTTATTACAGCAAAAAGAAATTTGCACCGGAATTAGCCACGGTTTTGATAAATCAAGGAATTGGCTTAGCGAAAAGAGCAAGGCCAATGGCAAGAAGGGCAAAAGAAGGAGTTCAGGAATGGGCGCGTGGACAAGAGAGAATGCAAGCGTGGGCAAGAAGACAAGCCGAAGCAAAACTTCCAGGAGTAGGAGTGAAAGGACGAAAGGGTATTCTCATGAGGGGACTTGCAAAACCATTCTGGGCTGTAAGAAGGGGGGTAGGCAGGGCAATAGGTCCAAGTATTATTGAAGAGGAAAAAAGAAAAATAACTAAAGCTGAATCAGAGGCAGACAAAACTAAAGAAGCATCACTGTTGTTCTCAAAATTTAAAGATGCAATGGACGCTGGGAGATTGTCTGAGGCCATCGGTTATTTAAGTAAATCAATAGAGAAAGGGGGCGCGTTTAAAAAATTATTTCAAAAAGAAGTAGAAGAAGGGGAAGCCATTCGTTTGGCTAAGAGAGCGAATGAATTAGGAGCTGTTCCTGAAGCTGAAAGAATCGCCCTGGCAGTTCTTGATAGATTTACGACGAGAAAAGAACAAAAAGTAAAGCTCAAAGAAATGGGTTTTAAATCTCGTGTTGATTTGGAAAAAGAATTTGATGATTTGTATAAAGAGGCTGTAGACTTAAGAGGTAAAAGAAAAATAAAAGAATCAAGGGCAAAGGCAAGAGAAGCAAGGGCAAAGGCAAGAGAAATAAAAGAATGGGATGATAAAGGATACGAAACCATCGCTGATAAAATGATTGACAAAGCGAGAAAGGATGAAGTTAAAAATTTTGCCACAGGTTTCTGGGAAAATAAGTTATTATTGAATGCGGCTCAAAAATTCTGGGGTGGTCCTCAACTTGCAAAAGCAGCAGATGAATTTGGAAGAAGTTTTGTTGACACTTATATGGACAGGGCTGAAGACAAAGACAGAGGGATTAAGTGGTTTCTTGAGAATAATCAAAAGGCTTTGCTTTATCTTGCTGGTAATGCTGCTCAAGATCTTGGATTCCGCAGCTTTGACCTAGGAAGAAAAGAAGTAAGAGAAGAAATAAAAGAATACAGAAAAGAAAGAAGAAGAGAAGAAGGAAGAAGACAAATACGAAAAATAAGAAAAAGAGCGGAGGAAGAATTAGAGAGATTGGGAAGAGGAGGGGGGGAACTACCTCCTTCAGGACCACCAACGCCCCCATCAACACCGTCGCCAGGGTCGTTGCCTCCTTCAGGACCAGCGGCACCACCACCTCCCTCAGCACCACCTCCTTCGGCTCCACCAACGCTTCCGCCAACAACCAAAGAAGAAGAGCGAAAATTATCACAGTATTATAAAAATCTCGAGGATGCAGTAAAGGCAAGAAAGAAATTAAAGGAAACAAAGGAAAAGATTGAGGAATTAAAAGAAAAAATTCAAAGACAAACAACCGAAGGAAAACGTAAAGACAGAATAAGTCTGTCTAAAAGAAGATTAAAAACTCTAGAAGATAGAGAAAAAAGAACAAAAGAAGAATTAAGAAAAGCAGAGAGCGCAATTGAAGATATAATACCAAGACTAAAAACAAGAACAACACCTCCTTCGCGCGAGAAACTCGAAAAAGATATTGAGAAGTTATCTAAAGCTCTTGAGGAGGAATTAATTAGAAGGAGAAAGAAAACAGAAGAAGAATCTGAAGAAAGTTTTAAAGCTTTTAAAGAAAAATTAAGGAAAACAAGAGAAGAGATTCTAGAAAGACACAAAAAAGCACTTGAAGCTGCTGAAAAGGAAAAGAAAAAGAAGTGAAAGAGGAAAAAATATAAAAAAGAGAAAGAAAGGTTTAAAATTGAAAGAAGGAGAAGAATAGGTTCTCTAAAATAAAAAAGGCGGGCATACATATCATATACATTGGTCGTATGAATGCTTATGCCCTTTTACGAGATTTAAAGAGAAAGAACTGGTTAGAAGAAATCGAAGATATCGGCATGTTCTCTTTTTGCCTTTCTCTCGAGCAACCGGATTCCTTCCTTAACATCCTTAACCCGTTCTTCTGCATCTTTTAAAGCTTTTTTCTCGTCCTTTATCTCGGCATCTTCGTCTACTTCTTCTCCCTCAAGTTTTCTGCCGAGCACCTCAATCGTTTTATCACCTAGTGCCCTCTCTGCGTCATCAAGTTTATCCTGTGCCATCTCTAACTGTTTATCCAGTGCTTCCAGCTGTTCTATTATAGCTTTAACAGCTCTCCATTTTAATCTCTCTTTCATTGCTGTGTGGACGGGCCGGAAGCTTTCTATCCTCTCTCTTGCTGTTCTTTCTTCCTCTTCTGGCTCCGCTGCTGTTGGTGGTGTTGTTGGTGCGCCCGGCGCTGCTCCTGGCCCTACTCTTGGTTCTTCCTTCTCTTGCCAACGCACTATGTAGAGAATGGCGATAGCAACGGCAAACAACATGCCGTATAAAGAAATTATAACCTCCAGCTCAGTGGGGAAAAAGTGTGTCACTGAATAATATACCGCTACGCCAAATACTGCAAACAACGATACCGCAATTATAACTTCTAACTTTCTTTGCATTTACATCATCACCTATAAATTTTTTAGTCTTAAGAAGAACTTTATTAGCACCCGGTTTTAACATATAGTCTATACCGGACATAATTCTTCTTAATCCATTCATATTATATCATATAGAAGAAATTTGTCAAGCATCAAGGGCCTGCCCCAAAAGAAACCTTAATAAATTTCAAATCTCATAAAAAACAATATGCCAAAAGAATATACTCGTGAACAATTTTGGAAGCTCTATAAGAAACTTCCCCAAGAATTGAAGGAGGCAGTTTTTTCTGAGGAAACTGCTGAAAATATTTGGGATGTCTGTAGTAGAAATGGGATAGAAGATGAGCGAGTTCCAGAAATTGCCAGATATACTGGTCGGGTTTTGCTTGGAATCATCCCGCCTGATGAATTTCAGAAAACCTTAGAAAAAGAGTTAAAATTAGAAAAAGGGGTTGCTAAAAAGGTTGCTCAAGAAATCAATCGTTTTATCTTTTTCCCAGTCAAAAATAGTTTGGAAGAACTCTACAAAATAGAAATTACCCCGCCGGCTAAAATGAAAGTTGCCCCACCACCTGAAGAGAGGCCGGCTGAACCAGTAAAGGAGGATGTTTATAGGGAGCCAATTGAGTGAAGCGATTAAGCATACAAAGAGATTAAGAGGCTGAAATTTATAGGCTTAATGTAATTAAAGTTAAGAAATAGCAAAAAAGAAGAAAATTTCTTAAAAAAAATTAAAAATGAATAAAAACAAAGTTGTTAAACAATGGTTAGAGTTTGCGAATCAAGACTTAAAAGATGCTGAAATTTTATTTGATCAAAAATCTTATCGGGGGTGTTCTTGGCATTGCCATCAAGCGATTGAAAAAATTTTAAAGGCAATTATTATCAAGAAAGGAAAAAGGCCGAAAAAAATTCATGACCTAATTGATCTCTCAAAAGAAACGGAAATAAAGCTCCCAGAAAACTTGCAAGATTTTTTAGAAGAATTAAATCTCCACTATCTTCCTTCTCGCTATCCCGACCTCTATAAACAAATGAGAAAAATTTATCTGCCTAAAAATATCCAAAGAGTTTTGAAACTAACCAAAACTTTATTTATATGGTTGAGGAATTATCTAAATCGAACATAAAAAAAAGAATCTTGACAGTAGTGAGAGATTATCTTCGAAATCTTGAAGGTAAAATTGAAATAAAAAAAGTAATTCTATTTGGTTCAACTGCCCGGGGCAAGACGCATCGAGATAGCGACATCGATTTAATTATTATTTCTCCTGAGTTTAGAAAAATGGAGTTTGTCGAGCGGTTAATTTTTCTCAATCGTCTAAGAAGGGAAATGAAAAAAAGTGCCCCCATGGATATTTTAGGTTACACTCCAGAAGAATTTGAAAGATTAAGTAAAGAATCGATAGTGCTTAAAGAGGCTAAAAAAGAAGGGGTGGTGATAAAATAAATTAAATAAAGGGGCCACCAAAAAAGTTACTCGAGAAATCAATCGTTTTATCTTTTTCCCAGTCAAAAGTAGTTTGGAAGAACTCTACAAAATAGAGATTGCCCCGCCGGCTAAAATGAAAGTTACTCCCCCGGCTAAAGAGAAGCCGGCTGAACCGGTGAAGGAGGATGTATACCGCGAACCCGTCGAATAGCGAATTTTGCGAATGGCTTCGCCTACGAATTTTGCGAATAAAATATGACAGAGATAATTTACAAAGAAGAGTGTAAAGAAATATACGGATTGTTATTTAAAACCCAGAATGAATTAGGAACAAATTTTCAAGAGAAACATTATCAAAGAGTATTTGAAAACTTACTTATTAAAAATAATATTCCTTATAGAAAAGAGGCTCCTATAAAAGTTAAATATGAAGATAAGTTAATAGGGAGTTTTTTTGCTGACTTTATAGTTATGGATAAAATACTTCTTGAGTTCAAATGTGTCCCCTCTGTAACTCAAAACCATATAAAGCAAGTCCTTAGATATATCCAAGCAGTTAATTTAAAATTAGGACTTATCGTGAATTTTAGGGTTTATCCCTTAAGGTAAGGCCCGTAAGAGTATTAAACTCAAAGGTTTCACATTCGCACTATTCGCAGCCCGAAGGGCATTCGTAATATTCGCCAACCATGAGATTCACCATTCCCCAATTCATAGAGTATGAGGCAAAAATAGTTGGGCCTTTAACTTTTAAACAGTTTATTTTTGTTGGCCTTGCTGGAGCCACTGCTTTTGTCCTTTATTTTATGGTTCCTTTTTCTATTTTTTTAATCTCCTGTTTTGCTTTGGGTGGAATAGCTTTGGCTTTTGCTTTTTTGAAAATTGGCGGCAGGTCTTTTTCAACCGTTCTTGGAAGTTTTCTAAAATTTATTCTTTCACCAAAAATCTATCTTTGGAAAAAAAAAGAATCGCCAGTAAAAGTTTTTATTAAAAAAGAAAAACCAAAAGAAGAAGAAGAGAAAGAAGAGGAACTTCCTCTAAAAATTGCTGAAAAAAGCCAGTTAAAAAGAATAAAAACCCAGATTGAAACCAGGGCTAGATAGCCCCAAACAAAAAACCAAAAATTAAAGATTAAAAACACAAATTAAAAATATAAAAATTTTATGCGTAGCAAAGAGGGGCTGAAACAGGAATTTAAGTCAAGAATTTACAAATATATTTTGCGATTAATTAAATTTTTGAGCAAATTTCCAAAAAATCCGGTGACTATAAGGATTATTAATCAGTTGACGGGCAGCGGTACAAGTATCGGAGCTAATTATTTTGAAGCTCAAGGAGCTAGTTCTAAAAAAGATTACTTAAAGTTTTTTAGTATTTGTTTAAAATCTGCCAATGAAACAAAGTTCTGGTTAATCTTATTGTTAGATAGTAAATTAGTGCCCAAAGATTTAGAAAAAGAATGTAAATGGCTTTTAGAAGAAACGAAAGAGTTGGCAAATATCTTTGCTTCTAGTATTTTAACAATGAAGGGAAAAAAATGATTTTTATGTTTTAAGTATTTGTTTTTAATTTTTAGTATTTAATTTTTAATCTTAGCGATAGCGTCTATGGCAAAGATACCAACTCAAAAACTTTTAGAAATAGAACAAATTAGAGAAGGAGTAATTGTTTTAAGAAACAAGGCTTTAAGGGGGGTAATAATGGCCTCTTCTCTTAACTTTGCTTTAAAATCTGAAGAAGAACAAAGTGCTATTATTTATCAATTTCAGAGTTTTTTAAACTCTCTTGATTTCTCTGTTGAAATCGTTGTCCAGTCCAGAAGATTAAATATCACTGGCTATTTGGATAAATTAAAAGAATTGGAGGCTCAAGAAGAAAATGAACTCTTAAAATTTCAGATTAGTGAATATCAAAAATTTGTTGAAAGCTTAATCGCTGGTGGAGCGATTATGTCAAAGAGTTTTTTTGTGATTGTCCCTTTTACTTTAATTGAAATTCCGGGAATAAAAACTACCAAGGGTCTCTTTAAAAGGGGAAGGGGTCCAATTTTAACCGAAGAGCAGTTTCAAAGAGCAAAATCCCAGCTCTGGCAAAGAATGGAGTTTGTTGCCTTGGGTCTGAGGAGATGTGGTCTTCAATGTGTTCCCCTAAATACTTCTGAGTTAATTGAGCTTTTTTGGAGTCTGTATCACCCCGAAGAAGCTGAGGTCGGATATTATCCGGAGATACCACCTGAGCTTATACATTAGCTAATATTACGAATGCCCTTCGGGCTGCGAATAGTGCGAATAAATGTGATTCATAAGATTCGTAGACGTAGTTATTTGTAAAATTCGCAGGCGAAGCCATTCGTAAAATTCGTGGTTAGATTACCGTTTTTAAAAAAGAAAAAAAGAATACCCGAAAAGATTTTTGAAGCTCCAGCAATTGGAGTAAAGGATATTGTTGCTCCCTCTTCTGTCACTTTGAATGCAAATTACTTAAAATTAGGAAAAAGATTTGCCAAGTCTTTTTTTATTTTCTCTTATCCAAGGTACTTAAGCACGGCCTGGTTTTCTCCGATAATCAATTTAGACACTCCAATGGATATTGGTTTCCACGTCCATCCAATTGAGACTGGAACAGTTTTAAAACAATTGAGAAAAAGAGTGACTGAAATCACCGCCGAAATTATTGAAAGAGAAGAAAAAGGGCTAATCAGAGATCCGACTTTAGAAATTGCTTATCGGGATTTGGAGGCTTTAAGAGATAGGTTGCAAACTGCCCAAGAAAGAATGTTTAGGTTTGGCCTCTATTTAACTATCTATGGAGATTCAGAAAAAGAGTTGAGGGAAATAGAAACAAACCTAAGGTCAATTTTGGAGGCAAGACTAATCTACATTAAACCTGCTCTTTATCAACAAAGAGAGGGTTTTAATTCCTGCGCACCCTATGGTTTAGACCAACTCCAGGTTCATACTTCAATGAATACCGGCCCTCTTTCTTCAACTTTTCCTTTTGTCTCTTTTGACTTGAGTTCAAATGAAGGAATTTTATACGGTATCAACCGGCACAATAATTCTCTAATCTTGTTTGACCGTTTCAGTTTAGAGAACTCCAATGAGGTCGTTTTCGGAAAGGCCGGTAGCGGGAAAACACTGGATTACCATAGTCCAGTTTTAATCAAAGAAGAAGGAGTGGTCCGGTTAGTGAAAATAGGGTCTCTTGTTGAGAGATTAGTTAAGCAATATGGAGTTGTTCAGATTGACAAAGAAATTGAAGGAGCAGTCACTCCTCCGGGAATTGAAGTATACAGTTTTAATAAAAATCTCAAGGGAGAATGGTCAAGGGTTACAGTAGCTATGAGGAAAAAACCGCCTGAAGTTCTCTACAAGTTTATCACCCGCAGCGGTAGAGAAATCACCACCACTGCCGATCATAATATGTTGCTTTTAAGAAATGGAAGAGTAATGGCTACTAAAAGTTCGGAAATAAAAGAGGGTGAATTTATTCCTTTACCAAGAAAAGTCTTTGAAACTAATTCTCCTTCAAAATCTTTTAATCTTTTAGAGTTGTTTAGATATTCAAAGAGAATTTATATAGTTAACGGGGAAAATTTAATTAAAGAAAATTATAAAATTTTGAAAAGAACAACTTTGGACAACCAGCTTGATCGTTATCTTTATAAATATCGAACTGGCCGCCGTATCCCTATTCGGTATTTCTGGAAAATTTTAGATTATCTCAAAATTAAACCCAATTGCCCAAAACTTAAAGACCTAAAAATTGCTCCAAAAAGTGGGAATAAGCAATCTCCTTTAGGAATTAATTTCCGCACTACCTTAGATCTTTTAAAATTAGCTGGTTTTATTACAGCCGAAGGAACGGTTGGTGACAGCTTTATAATGATCAGTAATAAAGATAAAGAAGTGCTTAGAGAAATAGACAATTCCCTTTCAAAATTAAAAATCCCTTTCTATTATGGAAACCGGGGTATAGTCATCGCTTCTCGGGTATTTGTAGAAATAGTCAAGGCTCTGGGTGGACAGGGGAAGTCAAAACAAAAAAAAGTGTGGCCGTTCATCTTTAATCTAAAAAAAGAAAAAATTGCTCGATACTTAGCGGCTTATTTTGAAGGCGACGGGGGAGTAGAAAAGAGTATGGTTGTTGCTTCCTCAAAATCTAAAAGGCTAATCACAGAAATTGCTTATCTCCTCTACTATTTCGGAATCATTGGAAGAATCGCAAAAACAAAAAAGAAAGCTGCTAATTGTAATTGGAAACATAAAAGAACCTATTGGTTGTTGAGAATCTCTGGCCAGGATAATTTAAGAAGGTTTGCTGAAAACATCAACCTTATCTCGAAAAGAAAAAGAAAACAACTT
This sequence comes from Minisyncoccales bacterium, assembly GCA_046760405.1. Classification (GTDB taxonomy): domain Bacteria; phylum Patescibacteriota; class Minisyncoccia; order Minisyncoccales; family JANBVM01; genus JBHIEB01. The sequence goes on along the minus strand of JBHIEB010000002.1, from coordinate 10,599 downwards.
TCTGAAATTATTAAAAAGAAAGGTAATACTAATGTTGATATTGTCCCGGAATTAGAACCAATCTTCAAAGAAATTTATGAACTTTTTTCACCTCAATTATATGGTATTCCAGAAATTTCCGAATGGAAAAGAGGTGTCCGTCGCCCTTCTCCTCAACATCTTCTAAGAGTAATAAATAAAATTGAAAGAAGAATTCAACATTTTAAAGACTTATCTTCTACTTTCAAGGTTTTAAGCGAGCTCCCTTCCTTAGCTCCAATAATTAGTTTAGGAAAAAACAATAAAGAATTAAATGGGGTTCTATGGCAAGCTTTGGGGCGAAGCTGGTGGCCAATAAAAAATAAAGGGGTTAGACCTTTCTGCCGCAATGCTTTTAAAATAATTAAAACAGTAGCTGGCAGTTCTTATTTTTTAAAGGAACTTAAAGGGACGATTCATTCAGGTTTCCAAGAAATGAATCTGCCAGTAAAATATTACAATCGCTCCTTACAATCAGCTTTAGTTGCAAAACCTGAAGGTAATACAAGTTACGAAACTATTCAAAAAGCAGCTCAGTTTATCTGGCAGAATTACCAAGAGATGTTAAATAATAAAATTCCGAAACTTGAAGAGAAATTAGCTCAATTGAGAGTTTTAGCTAATTCTGATCTCTTTTGGGATCCAATTGTGAAGATTGAAAAAATCAAAAACAAAAAAGAAAAATATGTCTATGACTTAACTGTTGATAATGAAGTGTTTTTGGCTGGCACCGGAGGAATGTTCGTTCATAATTCTTACGCGATAAAATTAGAAATTTTAAGGTCCTTGATGTTGGGCGTAGAATGTATAATTCTTGACCCTGAAAATGAGTACAAATTCTTAGCTGATGCTGTTGGCGGTTCTTTCTTTAACATCTCTTTGGCTTCACCAAATCATATTAATCCCTTTGATTTGCCCACCCCAAGGGAAGACGAAAAACCAGAAGATGTTTTGAGGTCAAACATTATTAATATGGTCGGGCTTTTGCGAATTATGTTAGGCGGACTAACCCCAGAAGAAGATGCTATCATTGATCGAGCTTTAGCTGAAACATATGCTGCCAAAGACATTACCCCTGACACTGATCCTGCCACCTGGCAAGACAGAATCCCTTTGATGGAAGACTTTGAAGCAGTTTTGGGGGGAATGGAAGGAGCTGAGTCCCTGGTTAGAAGGGTAAGAAAGTTTACCAAAGGAACTTTTGCCGACTTCTTCAATCAGCCAACCAATATTTCAATGGAAAAACCTTTTGTTGTTTTTGGAATAAGGGATATGGAAGACGAGTTAAGACCAATAGCAATGTTTATCATTATGAGATACATTTGGAACAAGGTTAGAGGTGAATTAAAAAAGAGAATCTTGGTAGTTGATGAGGCCTGGTGGATAATGCACAACGAAGATGGCGCTTCTTTTCTTTATGGAATTTGTAAAAGAGCCAGAAAATATTGGCTGGGGGTAACTACTATCACCCAAGATGTGAATGATTTTATGAAATCAGCCTATGGTCAACCAATTATCACCAATTCTTCTCTCCAGATTTTAATGAAGCAATCGCCAGCCACTATTGATGTCGTTAAAAAGACCTTTAATTTAACTGAAGAGGAAAAATATTTATTGTTGGAAGCAGAAGTAGGAGAGGGAATTTTCTTTGCTGGCCAAAAACATGTAGCCGTGAGAGTTGTTGCCTCCTATGCTGAAGACCAAATCATCACCACTACCCCTGAAGAGGTTTTGAGGATAAAAAGAGCTAAGGGAGGTTTGGCTGAATAAAAGTATCAATTCTTGTTTTTTGATTTTAGAAATAAAAAAAGGGCTCTAAGAGTCCTTTTATAATAATTTTGCTGGCCCTAAGTTCTCTGGCGGAGTTGAAAAGCGGGCGAGGATAAGCCCTAAGATAATCATCACCACACCTACAGCGACAATGGTGATACCTTCTCTGAGGTGAGGGAAGACAACTACTTCCCATCTGGGGTTGGGCGGAGCTTTCCTTTCGCCGAACACGGATTCGTCGGCTAACACCGGTAGTCTAAACTCTACCTCTCTCGTTTCATAGGTCGCAGCCCAGAATATGCCTCCAGCTACCAAGATCAAGCCTAATAGAAGGTTTATTTTTTTTAACCAAAGCAACCTCATCTAATATCTCACCTTCTCTGTTTGGTTTTAAGTTGCTGTCTTATTAGTTGCTATTTTATTACTAATTTAAACTAAAACTTTTGTCAAGGATAAGGTTTTACCACTACTTTTCTTTCTGGTTCTCTGTCAATACTTTCGGTAACTACATCTGGCCTTCCAGCTAATTCCAGATGAATAATTCTTCTTTCATAAGCTGGCATCGGCGGAAGAATTTTTTCTTTTTTGGCTAAAGCTACATCATCAGCCACTGATTTAGCCAACTCTTTTAGATATTCAACTTTTTTCTTCTTATAGCCGTTGATATCTAAATCAATATAAAAATTTTCTTTAATTTTTCTTTTCAAGATTGCTTTCAAAAGATGCTGAATATTGACTAAAGTCTGGCCCCTTTCGCCAATTAAAATTTGAGGCTCTTTAGTCTTTAAATTAATGGGTAAAGTGAGGTCTCTTTGAGGCAAAAACTCAATTTCTGTTTCGAAAGTCGTTTTTTCGAAAAATTCTTCGGCCGTCCTTTTAATTTCTTCTAAGTCATTTTGATTTAGCATGGTTCTTTGAAATATTACATTGTTGAACTATTGAAAATAAAGAAGTAACTATCCAATAAATAGCAATAGCGGCCGGCAACTTTAAAAGAATAAAAACGGTAAAAATGGGAAAAAAATAAAGCATTTGTTTTTGAATTATCTTGGAAAACTGAGCCATCTGATCTTTTTGTTTTGGTTCCTGAGTTTTTGGGGTCATCGTTCTTGATTGAAAAAACTGAGTAATGCCAGCTAAAATCGCCAAAAATATACTAGCCTGGGAAAGATTCACTAACCCTAAAAAAGTGGGGTTAATTCCGCCGGGATGGGGGATAAAACTATAAAGACTGGCCATTTCTTCAGGCTGAAACCCTCTCCAAAATACTCGATAAAGAGCAATCAAAACCGGCAATTGAATTAGAAGAGGCAAAAACCCGCCAAATGGATTGATTTTTTCTTTTCGATAAAGCTCTATCATTTCTTTTGTTTGTTTTTCTCGATCATCCTTGAATTTTTTTTGAATCTCTTGAATTTTTGGCTGAAGTCCAGACATAGCTTTTTGAGATTTTATAGATTGAGCCATTAAAGGGTAAAGAATTAATCTAATTAAAACCGTTAAAACAATCACCGCTATTCCAAAATCATGTCCGGGCAGGTATTCGTATAATAAAACCAAGACATTTAACAATGGTTGGTACAATATAATATTGAAGGCGTCGCCAAGTAAGTTCATGGGTTCACAACTCCTGCTTTTTTAAATAATTTATCCATAATTTCTTCGATTTCCCGGAACTCTTTTGTCTCTATTCCGGGGACAGTTATTAATATAGCGTCAATTCCTTTTTTCAATGTTTTTATTTTTGATCTCACTAACTCACGCAACCTTCTTTTAACTTTATTACGTATGGTTGCCTTTTTTGAAACTTTTTGAGAAACTATAAATCCAAACCGAACCTGATTTAAATTATTCTTAGCTATCTTTAAAACCAAAAAATCTCCCCTAAAGCTTTTACCTTTTCGAAAAATATTTTCAAAATCCTTTTTTTTATTCAATCGATTTTTTACAGGCAGCATTAAATTATACCGCGATTTTCCAGCGACCTTTTCTCCTTCTCCTAGTCAAAACCCTTTTCCCACCTTTGGTTTTTTTTCTTTTTAAAAAACCGTGGGCTCTTTTTCTTTTCCTTTTTTTTGGCTGATAGGTAATTGACATATTTTTCATTTTAATTTAAATGCGATAATAAGTCAATCCGTTCAGTTTTGATTAAAATTAACGATGAGCCCGATGAAGTGCTAATCCACAATTTTTACCCAATTTATCAACAAAAACAGGAGTTTTCTTTAATTTTACATCCTCTTGACTTAATAGTATAATTAGAAAAGGAAGAGATAAAAACAAATAAAAGAGATTAAGCTGAAAAAGAGAACTCAATCGCTTAATTAACTTAATCTCATAGTCAGCTTCAAGTATGACCCAAGAAGAGCTTTGGCAGGCCGTTTTAGCCCAAATCCAATTAAGTATCTCTCCGGCAAATTTTGCCACTTGGTTTAAAAACACCCAGATTGTCTCCCAAAAAAATGGTACAGTCATTATTTCTGTACCAAATTCTTTTGCCAAAGAATGGCTTGAACAAAAATATAACAAGATTATCTTCAAGATTTTACATAGTTTAGATATAAAAATTAAAGAAATAAAATATGAGGTTGGGAAATCAGGACTAAAAGTTTTTAAAAAAATTCCCTCTTCTTTTTCCGGAAGCGGACAGCTGGAGTTTCAGGAATTTAAGATTGATAAAGAAACGAACCTTAATCCCCGATATACTTTTGATAATTTTGTTGTTGGACCATTCAATGAGTTAGCCCAGGCGGCTGGCTGGGCAGTGGCAAAAAATCCAGGCCAGGTTTACAATCCTTTTTTTGTCTACGGTGGGGTTGGCTTAGGGAAAACTCATCTTTTGCAATCAATTGGTAATGAAATAATTAAAAACTTCTCTCAAAAGAAAGTAAAATATATTCCGACAGAAAAATTCGTTTCCGATGTAATAACCGCAATTAGAAATCGCCAAACTGAAAAATTCAAATCAAGATATCAAACAATTGACATTTTAATTATTGATGATGTTCAGTTCTTAGCCGCGAAAGAAAAAACCCAAGAAGAGTTTTTCTACACATTCAACAGTTTGTATGAGAAAAACAAACAAATAGTTCTCTCTTCTGACCGACCCCCAAAAGCTATTCCGGCCTTGGCTGAAAGACTAAGGTCTCGTTTTGAAGGAGGGATGATAGCCGATATATCTCTTCCGGACCTTGAGACGAGAATGGCAATTTTAAAAACTAAGTGCCAAGAAAGAAAAATTAGTTTTTCAGAAGAAATTTTAGATTATATTGCTTCCAAGATCCAAAGAAATATTAGAGAATTAGAAGGAGCCTTAAACATATTAATTGCTTATCAAAAATTGAACAATTCCTTTTCTGACCTCAAAACAACCAAGTCTTTGCTTAAAAATTTAACCTCTTCTCCAGTTAGAATCGTTAATGCAAAAAGAATAATTAAAGCAGTGGTCGAGTTTTATGATTTAAGAGAAAAAGACTTAATGTCAGCTTCCCGAAAAAAAGAAATTGTTAGGCCAAGACAAATAGCCATGTATTTGTTAAGAGAAGAATTAAAAAGCTCTTTTCCTTTTATTGGTAGAAAATGTGGTGGTAAAGATCACACAACAGCTATTCATGCCTATGAGAAAATCTCAAAAGAGATAGAAAAAAACGATAATTTACTTGAGGAAATCAACCTAATAAAGCAGAGGGTTCTAAGTGGATAAATTAGGGGAAAAAAGTTAAAAATAAAGAGAAAAAATTAAAAGCTGAAAAATCCAATAAAAAATCCTTGACCAATCCCCATCTTTTCCTCACTTCATTTTTTCAAAAAAGGGAAAATATTAACATAAACAACAACAACTATGAAAATAACTATTTTAAAAGAAAAATTAAAAGAAGGTGTTGTTGTAGTTGAAAGAATTTCTCAAAAATCCTTAGCCTTACCTATTTTACAAAACGCTTTTTTTGAAGCCAAAAAGAATTTTCTTAAATTATCAACAACTAACTTAGAATCGGGAATAAACTGGTGGGGCTTAGCTAAAGTAGAAAAAGAAGGTCAAATTTGCCTTCCCACAAGATTCTTTTCCACTCTTTTGAATTTTTTACCAAACAAACCTCTAAGTTTAGAAGTAAAAGATTCTATTTTGAGTTTGGAGTGTGATAATTATCAGACCAAAATAAAAGGTCTAAGTTCTGAGGATTTCCCCATAATGCCCCAAATAAAAGAGGGCGAAATTATTAATATTGATACCCCTAACTTCTGTCAAGCTTTGAACCAAATTCTAAATATTCCGTCTTCCTCAATGGCTAGACCAGAAATATCGGGCATCTTTTTTTCATTCCAAAATGATGTAATAAAAATGGTCGCGACTGATAGTTTTAGATTGGCAGAAAAGAAACTTTTTTTAAAAACCCGACTTCCAAAAGAATATTCCTTGATTTTGCCCCAAAGTGCGGCGAAAGAAATTGTTAATATTTTTGGGGAAAAAGATAGAGAGCTAAAAATTTGTCTTTCCCCCAATCAAATTTTCTTTGAATATATGATGGCTGAAGTTTCCCATCCCCAAATTCAATTTACCTCAAGATTAATTGAGGGTGAGTATCCGAATTATCAAGAAATAATTCCTAAGAAATACGAGACCCGGCTTCAAATTCAAAGGGAAGAGTTTTTAAACCAGATTAAAACAGCCAGTCTTTTTAGTGGGAAAATAAACGAAGTCAAGTTAAAGATTGACCCCAAAGGCGAGAAGGTTGAAGTTTCAAGTCAAAATCCTGATTTGGGCGAATACAAAAGTTCTTTTGGAGGAGAGATCAAAGGAAAGGAGGTTTCAATTTCTTTCAACCACCGGTTTTTAATTGATGGAATTTCGGGAATTAAAAGCAAAGAATTAATTTTTGAGCTAACAAACGGGGAAGGCCCGGCTGCCTTAAAACCCATAGAGGCTGAAGATTATCTCTATATAATAATGCCAATTAAGGCTAGTTAAATAACCCGACACCAATCTACAAATCAGCACTAATGTCACGAATCGCTTCTGGTTAGCCACTACCAATTTACGAGTCTTACACGAATAATATACATAGTTATTAATAACATTGGTGTTTAAACGTATTATTAGCGTCGAGCTCTCAAGGAGAATTAGTGATATTGGTGTCTATTGGTATATTAGTGTCGTGTTTTTTTGGTTTTGGAAAGTTCTCTTTGGGATATTTTGGCAAAACTATTTCCATAAAGTTATGAAAGATTGGGCCAGCGAGGGTAACTCCTGGTTTTTTTGACATCGATTCATTGTTATTGTTTCCCACCCAGATCCCGACTACGATTGAAGGAGCGTAACCAATTGTCCAGGCATCTCGATAGTTTTCGGTTGTACCAGTCTTGGCTGCTACCTGATAATCCTCAAGAAATAAATTTGAGCTTGACCCAAACATTGGAGCCCTAGCTTCATTGTCTGATAAGACATCATTAATTAATCTTGCCGTTTCACTTCCTAAAACCCTCATCGGGGTTTTTTTATTTTCCTCAAGGATATTTCCGGCTGAATCTTCAATTCTTAAAATAGCAACCGGTGGAACCTTCAATCCATCATTGGCAAAAACTCCATAGGCCGAAGCCATTTCTAATAATTTGACTTCCCAACCACCAAGAACAATCGAAGGGCCATAAGAAGGTTTTAAAGTGGTAATTCCTAAATCCTCGGCAGTTTTAATGCTGTCATCTAACCCCGCTAAATCAAGGAGGACTTTTACTGAGGGGACATTTAAAGATTGAGCTAAGGCCTGCCTGAGAGTTACCGGTCCCCGGAAAAGCCCATCATAATTTTGGGGAATATATTCTTTATCACCCCAAACCCCAAAATTGGTTAATTCATCAACCACAATATGTTTATCATCGTATTCTTTTTTAAAAGCAGTGGCATAGACAAAAGGCTTGAAAGCAGATCCTGGCTGTCGGCCAGGGTTTCTTTCTGTTCCAACTACCACATTAAATTTGGGGTCAAATAAACAATTTACTCCCGGAGCACATCCCTCAGGATAAGGTGGAGCATAATAATCTCCCTTTCCCACTGTCATAGCTAAAACTTCACCAGTTTTAGGGTCAATTGCTACCAAACCGGCATTGTAGGCATTATAAATTTTGTTTCTTTCGATTCCTTCTTTTACTACCTTTTCAGCCGTTTTCTGGATTTCCCAATCCAAAGAAGTATATACTTTCAACCCTCTTTTTCTCAAAAAATCCTGGCCATACTTTTCTTCTAATTGTTGTTTTACCCATAAGGTAAAATAAGGGGCTTTAATTTGAACTGGTCTTCCAACGAATTCTATTTCTTCTCTTTGAGCCCTTTCCGCCTCCTCCTGAACTAAAAACCCTTCAGCTACCATTTGGTTCAAAATATAATCTTTTCTGGCCAAGAGCTCGGCTTTACGTTCGCCATAGGGTGAAAGGCGGTAAGGAGCTTTAATTAAAGCAGACAGGACAGTTGCTTCAGCTAAGGAAATTTCGGAAACAGATTTTTTGAAATAGGTTTGACTTGCCGCTTCTACACCATAAGCATTCTGACCGAAAGGAACCTGGTTTAAATACCACTCCAGAATTTGCTCTTTTTGGTAACGGCGGTCTAATTCCAGAGCCAAAATAATTTCCCGGATTTTTCTCTCAGCTGTTTTTTCGATAGATAAAAAAGTTGACCTGATTAGTTGTTGGGGGATGGTAGAACCACCATAAACCGGCCGCCCAACCTTTAAATCGACCAGGACTGCTCTGACAATTCCCTTCAAATCAACACCAAAATGATGATAAAAAGTAGAATCTTCAGCGGCAATTACCGCCTGTTGTAGATATTCAGGTATAACTTTCAAAGGAACCCAGGTTCTTTTTTCTTCACCATAAATTTCATATAAAAGAATTTGGCCAGACCTATCATAAATCTTAGTGGATTGAGCTAATTGCCTTTCGACAAATATTTCTGGCCGAGGAAGATCTTTAGCATAATAGATAAATAAAAATAAAAGACCAAAAATAAAAAATAAAAAACTAAAAACCAAAAATTTCAAAACCAAACCTAATCCCCTTTCCGCCTTTCTTTTTTTGTAAGTTTTCCGATAATATTTTCTTTTGGGCATGTTCTATCTATCTTTTACTAAATTTACCTGTAATTAGCAAATCATTAGACATCATTAAACCTTAAATTTTCCTCAAAGCCTGCTATAATAAAAACATGATTACTAATCCTAAAAAAATTGAAGCGGTATTAACTAAAGGGGTAGAGCAGATTTTACCGAGTAAGAAGGAGTTGAGAGACTTAATGCGAAAAAGAAAAATTAGACTTTATTTAGGAATTGATCCAACCAGCCCAAAACTGCATTTGGGTCACGCTATCCCTTTAAGGAAACTTAAACAATTTCAGGACTTAGGCCATGAAGTAATTTTACTTGTTGGCACTTTTACAGCTCAAGTAGGAGATCCTTCAGAAAGAGACAAAAAAAGAAAACCGCTTACTTTAGCGCAGATAAAAAAGAATATGGTTACTTATCGAAAACAAGCTGCCAAGATTCTCGACCTTTCAAAAGCTAAAATTAAACATAATGCTGATTGGTTGGCAAAACTTAAATTCGGAGATTTAGTAAAATTAACTTCTCACTTTACCGTTTCCCGTCTATTAGAGAGAGATATGTTTCAAAGGAGATTAAAAAGAAGAGAAGAGGTGTGGCTAAGCGAGTTATTATATCCCTTAATGCAGGGCTATGATTCGGTAGCCATGAATGTTGATTTAGAGGTTGGGGCAACCGACCAGACTTTTAATATGTTGGTGGGAAGAAAACTTCAAAGAATTTACAACAAAAAAGAAAAATTTATTTTGACTACGCCAATGCTAATTGGTTTAGATGGAAGGGAAATGAGCAAAACCTATGGTAATGTGGTTAATCTGACTGATAAACCAAACGAGATGTACGGAAAAATTATGTCACTCAAAGACGACTTAATTATCCATTATTTTGAGTTATGTACTGAGGTGTCGTTGCCGGAAATCAAAAAGATGAAAAAGGTCTTAAAGTCAAAAAGAGCGAACCCAAGGGACTTAAAAGCTAAATTAGCCAGGGAAATTGTTACTATTTACCACAGTAGAAAAGCCGCTCTTGCTGCTGAGAAGGAATTTGAGAGAGTTTTTAAAAAAAAGAAGTTTCCTTCAAAAATTTCCGGAATAAAAATTAAAGAAAAATCTCTTAATATTCTTAGCTTTTTGGTTAAGACAAAGTTAGTTTCTTCCCGCTCTGAGGCTAAAAGGCTGATTTTACAAAGAGGAGTGGAGATTGATGGATTCCTCAAAGAAGATTGGCGAGAGGTTATCAAAATAAAAAAAGGAATGATAATCAAAGTAGGAAAAAGAAGGTTTGCGAAAATAACTTAAACAACTTAGAATTCCACTTTAAACCCAGTAGAAGAATTTTGACAAGGGCCGAAAGCCCTTAATCTCGCGAAGCGAGTCAAAATTTCTCTACTGGGCAAACTAAAAACCTCCAGTTGGAGGTTCTTAGTTTTATTCTTCGTCAAATTCTTCGTCAAATTCTTCGTCGAATTCTTCGTCTTCTTCTTTGGACTCTTCTTCTGGTTCATCCTCTTCAAACTCTTCTTCAAGCGGAGTAAAAAACTCCTCTTCGTAAGTCATAATTCATTGGTCTGATTTCTTTAATTTTCGACCTTTAGGCCTCCTAAAACGGAAGCTTAAGGTATTATAAGTTCCTAAAAAGACTTGTCAAGCCCAGCGGTAATACAAAGTTAGGTCGCGGCACGCGACGATTGCTTTAGCAATCGCGCTAACACCGCTCCTTA
>JBHIEB010000001.1:0-23207 GCA_046760405.1 Minisyncoccales bacterium | reverse complement strand
CAAATTGCGGTTATGACATCAATTGCGGAATGAAGCTTTTAAGATCGGATTTTTCTGAAAAAGAAATAAGGCCTTACTTAGAAGGTTTAGCTACTGAGATTCAGAGAGAAGTTCCATCTGGTTTAGGGAGGGGGAGAAAAGTAAAATTGGATGTTGCTTCTGTTAATAAAATTCTAGAAGGAGGAGCTCGAAGATTGGTTGAGCAAGGGTATGGAGAGAAAGACGATATCGAAAATTGTGAAGCTGGAGGGAGATTAGAGCAAGCTGATGCTACTACTGTTTCTGATCGTGCTAAAAACAGAGGGAGGGATCAAGTGGGAACTCTTGGGTCAGGCAATCATTTCTTAGAACTTCAAAAAGTTGAAGAAATATTTGATGAAAATGCTGCTAAAAAATTTGGATTATTTAAAAATCAGATTGTTATTATGATTCACTGCGGATCAAGGGGGCTGGGCCATCAAGTTTGTACAGACTATTTAAAGATTATGATTCCGGCTATGCAAGATTACAGAATTAAAGTTCCAGATAGAGAATTTGCTTGTGTTCCTTTTAGTTCTCCCGAGGGCCAAAGATATTTTGCGGCAATGGCATCAGCTGCTAATTACGCCTGGGCAAATAGACAAATGATAGCTCATTTTGTAAGAAAAGCATGGAAAGCTGTTTTAGGTGAGAAAGCTTCACCATTAACCGCGATTTATGATGTTGCTCACAATATTATTAAAAAGGAAAAATATCTAATCGATGGAAAAGAAAGCGAACTTATCGTTCATCGTAAAGGAGCAACTCGGGCTTTTCCTCCCGGCCACCTTGAAATTCCAGAAAAATACCGAGAAACTGGACAGCCTGTTTTGATTCCAGGGACTATGGGGACTGCCTCTTATGTTTTAGTAGGAACAAAAGAAGGAGAGGAGGCTTGGTTTTCAACCTGCCACGGCGCAGGCAGAAGAATGTCCCGGCGGGCAGCGACAAGAACAATTTCTGGACAAGAAGTGATAAAAAGGTTAGAACAAAAAGGAATTATTGTTAAATGTCGGAGTTTAAGAGGAATTGCTGAGGAAGCACCATTAGCTTATAAAGATGTTGATAATGTAGTTGAAGTAGTTCACAATGCTGGCTTATCAAAAAAAGTGGCAAAATTAAGACCATTAGCGGTTGTCAAAGGGGAATAATAAAATGAAAAAATCGTTAAATTGCTATATGGTTAAATTGTTAAATTATTTTTTTGGTTATGAGAAAGAAGAAATTGTCGAAAAGTTTGCGCAAGTTTATCAGAAGAGAGAAGGCTCGGATTCGTCGGGAGGTTTTGGATTTGAAAGAACAGGAAAAATTAATTCAAGAACTCTATCAAAAATATTTCAAAAGGAATAAAAAATATGAAGATCAAAGAAATTTACAACTTGGCAATAAAAATGGGGACAGAGGCTGATTTTAGAGGAAGAGAAGGGGTTGAGAAGCTTCTGGGAAGAAAGAGAGAAAAGTATGAAAAAATGCCAGAGGATGAGAAAAAAGAATTTGACAAGGAAGCCCTAACCAATCCCTATTTGGATTCAAGGATTTTAAATGTTGCCGAAGATAAAGAGATTAAAAAAGTCTTAATTGGAATTGATATTGAGCCAGCTGAAGTTCTTTTAGCAAAAGAGATCGGCGATATTGATTTAATAATTTCTCATCACCCTTTGGGCAAAGGTTTGGCTAATTTACATGATGTAATGGAGCTTCAATGCGATGTCTTGAACCAATACGGAGTGCCAATAAATATCGCCGAGGGCTTAATGAAAGAAAGAATCTCAGAAGTAGCACGAGGAGTCAATAAATTAAATCAACAAAGAACAATTGATATAGCCAAACTTTTAGGATTTAATTTGATGTGTTTGCATACTCCTTGTGATAATTTGGCAGCAAAATTTTTAAAAGATAAAATTGAGAAAGAAGATAGTTTAATGAGAATTGAGGATTTATTGAACCTTTTAAAAGAAGTTCCAGAATATAGAGAGGCTACAAAATTTGGAGCTGGTCCCAAGATCTTTGTCGGAGAGAAAGAAAAGCGCTGCGGGAAAATTGCCATTACTGAGATCACTGGCGGTACCGAAGGTTCGCCAAAACTTTACGAAAAAATGGCTATAGCTGGCATTGGAACTGTTGTGGGGATGCATCAATCAGAAGAGCGCAGAAAGGAGGCTGAAACAGCCCACATTAATGTTGTTATTGCTGGCCATATGTCTTCTGATTCTTTAGGAGTAAATCAATTTTTAGATGAGTTAGAAAAAAGAGGGATAGAGATTATTCCTTGTTCTGGCTTGATCAGAGCTAGTCGTTTCAAGAGATAAACTCAGGTAAATTCAAGTCCAAAAACTGGCTAAAAGGCCAGTTTTTTGATAGAGTTAAATAGAAATATACCTCTAGGGATATTTCTCGCTTTGCTCAAAATATGCCAAGAGTTGGTATTGCTACAGTTCCATTAGATTACGGGAGGTGTCCTCGTTGGCTTTTCGAAAAAATGAAAAGGTTGTCTCGAGGTATAGTTTTAGCTATTGTTGAGGAATTCGGAGCCGAAGAGTTTATAAAGCGTCTTTCAGATCCAATTTGGTTTCAATCTCTTGGATGTGTTACAGGCTTTGATTGGAATTCGTCGGGATTGACTACGATTACTTTAGGAGCTCTAAAAGAAGGTTTGAGAGGTTTGGAAAATGATTTGGGCCTTTTTGTCTGTGGAGGTAAAGGAAAAACTTCAAGAAAAACTCCAGAGCAAATTAAAAAATGGGGAGAATTTTTGGGTTGGCCAAAAGATAGAATTCAGAAATTAGTATATTCTTCGAAAATATCAGCTAAAGTAGATTCGAGTTTGATTCAGGACAACTTTTCAATTTATCATCATAATTTAATTTTTAACAAATCTGGCCAGTGGACAGTGGTTCAGCAGGGATTAAATACAAATATTCAACAAGCCAGGCGCTATCACTGGCTTTCTTCAAACATTAAAGAATTTGTAGAAGAACCCCATTCTGGAATTATTTCTGATGTTCAAGTTGAACCTTTAAATTTGACTGCCAGAAAAAGTAGAGAAAATAAAAAAATTTCAACAGAACTGGTAAAAGAAGAGCCAAAAACATTTTTAAGAGATATTGAATTAATTTCTGAGAGGTCAAGCGTTCTTATAAGGCAAAAAAGAATTTCTGGATTTACAGAAATGGAATTACGTAATGTTGAATTTCATTGGCATCCGGTTTTAAGAGAAAGGTTTGATTTAAAGAGGTTAAAAAAGATAATTGAAAAAGCCCATTTTCTGAAACCAAGAAGTTTTGAGGAATTATTAGCTACTAAGGGCGTTGGCCCAAAAACAATAAGAGCATTATCTCTGGTAGCAGAATTAATTTATGGAGCTAAACCATCTTATGAGGATCCAGCAAGATATTCATTCGCTCATGGGGGTAAGGATTCTGTTCCGTATCCAGTGGACAAGACAGTTTTTGATCGAACTATCGAAATTTTAGAAAAAGGAATTAAAAAAAGTAAAATCTCCAATAGAGAAAAAATTGGAGCCCAAAAAAGGTTAATTAAAACAAAAAATACCTCTAGGGATATTTTTTCACTTCACTCAAAAATATGAGCAAAATTTCTGTAAGGCGAAGACAATTTAAGATAAGACTCAAACGAAAAAGAAAGGAAAAAATCAAGAAGTTGAAAGAAAAATATTCGGGAGCAAAGACTAAAGAAAAAAAGGAAAAGATTTTAGAGAAAATTCAAAAAATAGCCCCTCATTATCCAGTTGAGGAAATTTTAAAATTGAAAAAATAAAAATGAACAACATTCTTTAATGTCAGAAAATAATCAAATTCAAGCAAAAAAAGTAAAAAGAGCTTCTTTTGGTCAATTTTGGAGAATCTTCGCTATCGAAGCTTTTTTGTTTTTCTTAACTTTTAGCTTAGGAATTGCTGCTGCCTTTAGGATAAATAGAATTTTCAAAGTTCAAAAAACAGAAATCCCTCAAATTTCTTTTTGGAAATTTATTTTTTATTTTTTCTTTGCCACTTTATTTATCTTTCTTATTGTTCGTTTTGTAAAATTTAAAAAACAAAAAGGAATAATCTTTAAAATCCTATTTGTTTTGGCTGTTTTTTGGGGTGGAGTGTTACTGCTTAATGTCTGGATTCCCGGCATAATTTCTCTAATTTTAATAACTGTTTTGATTCTCTGGTGGTGGAGGCTCCCTTCGGTTTTTATTCAAGATCTTTGTATAGTTTTAGGAATAGCTGGAGTGGGTAGTGTTTTGGGATTAAGCCTTACTCCCGGAATAATAATACCCCTCTTGATATTTTTTTCCATTTATGATTTTATTGCCGTTTATAAAACGAAACATATGGTAGAGATGGCAAAAGAGATGATTAAAAGTAGAGCTATTTTGGCCTTAGTTATTCCGCCGGATATTTTTGGTTTCCGAAAGAATTTGGGGGGAGTTAAGCCTGGAGGGAAATTTTTAGTTCTGGGCGGAGGAGATATCGTTTTCCCTTTACTCCTCTCGGTATCTTTGATTCCTTTTGGAATTTTAAATTCTCTAATTGTTGCCTTTTTTTCTTTAATCGGGCTTTTTGTTGGTTTTTGGTTTTTTGTTTCCCAAAAAACTCGCCAACCAATTCCAGCTTTACCACCGATTGCTTTATTTTCAATAATTGGTTATTTGATAACGAAAATCTTTTATTAAAATGTCAAAGAACAAAAGGTTGGAAAAATTACATCAGGAAATTAGGAGATGTAAGAAATGCGAATTGTATAAAACCAAAATTAATGCAGTGCCTGGAGAAGGACCAGCTAATACAGAGGTTATATTTATTGGGCAAAATCCGGGTTTAAATGAAGCAAAAACTGGGAAGCCATTTATAGGAATGGCTGGAAAATTTTTAAATAAACTTTTGGAAATCGCTAAAATAAATAGGAATGAAGTTTTTATAACTTCTGTTTTAAAATGCCGAACCCCGAAAAATCGAAAGCCAACAAAAAAAGAGATTAAAACCTGCTTGCCTTATTTAAAAAAACAAATTGAAGTTATTAATCCTAAAAAATTTATTTTACTTGGAGAGGTTGCTTTTTCAGTATTTTTTCCAAAAGAAAAATTAAAAAATTTTAGAGGAAAGTTGGTCAAGGAAAACAATAAAGAATTTTTCGTTACCTATCATCCAGCCGCTGGAATTAGATCTCCGAAAAGAATAAGAAAAATCCTGGAAAAAGATTTTAAGAAAATTAAGAATTTAATTTGACAAAAATTTTTAAATAAGTAATTTTTAGATAGTTAGGACTTTTACAACAAAACGAGGAAACTAAAGATAAGTTTTTAGTAAGGAGGCCGAAAGAATGTGTCAAGAAGAAAAAGATAGACTTCAAAGGGTTGGAATTTATATTACTTGTCTTGGAATAGCAAATCAAATGTTAATAGGGTATCGGAGCTTATTTTTAATCACTGAGACACTTTTTCTTGCTTTCGGAGTTAGTCTCTTAACAGTTGGAAGAGTTCAATACATTTGGATTGGGGCTTCTATAGGGCTGGTATTTTGTTTCGTCTTCTTTTTTCTATCCTCTTGGGGGAGAAAAAGAGTCGATTATTGGCGAGATAGAATATTTGAGGAGATTAGAGGAACTGATTTAGAAAAAATCTTTGAAATCTATCAGCCAGCTTATATCTGGAGAATTCCTTCGCTCGTTTCTCCTAGATTTTGGCTTGATTTAATTTCACCCATAATGATGGGAATAATTTGGATACTTATAGTGTACCTCAGTATACTACTATAAGGCGAGGTGGGGAAAATTCCTCACCCTTTTTTAATTTTTTAGATTTAGACAAATTTTGACTTATTTTCTGAAAAAAAATAAAATAAAAGAGATTTAAGTATAATGAAAAAAACACGATACAAAATTGGAGTAATGGGGACAGCAGGAAGAGGAAAAGTACTTCCGCAAGAGCTTCTTCAAAAAGCAAAAGAGTTGGGTAAAGAAATTGCTCGCCGGGGTTGTATTTTAATTACAGGTGCCTGCATGGGAACCCCTCAAGCAGCAACTGAGGGAGCAAATGAGGTTGAAGGATTAATTGTTGGCTTTTCTCCAGCTGCTAATCTGAAAGAACATTTAGGGTTGCCAATTGAGTACCCTCCGCCGGTTGAAAATTGCCTTTTGATTTTTACTGGTATGGGAAAAGAAGGAAGAAATATTTTATCAATAAGAAACTGTGATGGGGTAGTTTTTATTGGTGGAGGGGCAGGAACCTTGATGGAATTTTCAATTGCTTATCATATGGGTAAGACAATCGGAATTTTAGAGGAAGTAGAAGGTATTAGTAGGAGGATTTTCGAATTATTCAAATTCTTGAAAGAAAGAAGAGATATGGGGAGCATTTTGGTTTCTGACTCCGACCCAGAAAAGTTAGTTGATAAGATAATAGAGGTCGTTAAACAAAAAAGGAAACGAGCAGGATGATAGAAAAACCAGTAACTTTTTTAAATGAAAAGAAAGAAAGATTGTGGGGAGTTTTAACCCTTCCCAGAGGAAATAAAAAAGTGCCAGCTGTTATTTCGGTTCATGGATTTGCCAAGACAAAATCAGAGAGGAAGTTTGTTGAATTGGCTAGAAATTTGGCTAAAAATGGAGTTGCTTCTTTAAGGTTTGATTTCTCAGGTTGCGGTGATTCTGAAGGAAAATTCGAGGAGATGAGAATTTCAAAACAAGTTGAGGAATTAAATGCGGCTTTCCAGAGACTGATAAAAGAAAAAAGAATAGACAAAGAAAGAATTGGAGTCTTCTCTCATAGTTTAGGAACAGTTATTGCCGTTCTTTTTCAGAAAAAATATGAAAGAGCAAAATGTCTTGTTTTGACCGCTTTGGCCTTAGATCAAAAAAGATTGATTGGGGAATGGTATACTCCATCCCAAATTGAAAATTGGGAAAGACAGGGTTACTTGGATACTGAGAAATTCAGAATTGGGATAGGCTATTTAAGAGAAGCAAAAGATTATACAGGAATTCTTTCTGAAATTAAAATCCCAACCTTGGTTTTGCACGGGAAAAGGGATGAAGATATTCCTAAGAAAATAACAAGAGAAGCTTTTTCAAAAATTGGAGCTAAAGAAAAGAAAATGATAATAATTGGAGAGGCCGATCACCATTTCGAGGATTATTTTGGTAAAAAAGAATTGGCTGAGAGCGCTTTGGAGTGGTTTTTAAAGCATCTTTAGAACTCAACAGCCTCGGAAGGCTGTTTTTTATTTCAGATATTTAACCATATAAGTGTTTTTTAAAAAATAATTTAGTCTTTGCCAATAATTTCTTGCCCCAATTCCTGAAATTACAGCCACTTTTTTCACCCGCCCGCAACGCTTCGCGTAGCGATGCGAGCGGGAGCCCAATTCTTTTCTGGCACTTCGACTAAACTCAGTGTAAGCTATTTTTTCGGCTTCTTTAATTAATTTTTTTCCTAAACCTCGATGCTGGGGGGCAATTTTTTTCTCTCCAATTGGAACAAGCTGGCCAAAAGTTTGAATCTCGCGGATTATGGCTGCCCCATCTAAAACTCTCAAAAAGTGCCTGCCCCGTACCGAATTTATTCTGGTTCGGGGTTTTCTCTCTTCAAAAACCTGAGAAGGAATTCGTAACCTTAAAAGACTATAAAGTCTCTCCCGATTTTTATTTTCAAAACTCAAAAGCACTTCTTTTCCATCAGAAGCTTCATAGTCTTGCCGATAAGAATATAATTTTTCTCTTGGACTATATTTTTCTCTGATTTCTCGACACCTGATACATTTACATTTCCAACCCTCAGTTTTCATATCTTTGGCAATAATCTGTCTCAGGTTAGAAATTTTAGTTGGCCCAGCGACAATGAACTGAGAAGGGATATCTCGAGTTATTCTTTGAATCCTAACATAATAAGGGATTTTCTTTTTAATTGCTTTGATAAGATTTATTAATTTTTTCTCAGTGTAAGGCTTATATTTCCCTTTTTTCCACCAGTGATAAAGAGGAGCTTCTTTTAAAAGAGCGGTTGGATAAATTTTTAAATAGTCTGGTTGAAAATTTGGATTTGAAAAAAGCTCTTTGAACATTTTTTCATCTCGCTTTGGATTAGAACCTGGTAAATTGGGCATCATTTGATAGCAAACTTTCAAACCAGCGTCTTTTAAAAGTTTAGTTGCCAGAATAATTTCCTTCACTCCGTGGCCTCGGCGATTTAATTTCAAAACATCATCATAAATACTTTGAATCCCCATTTCTACTCTGGTTATTCCCAATTTTCTCATTCTTTTAATTTCTTTTTCATCAATAAAATCTGGTCTTGTTTCAACTGAAATTCCAATTAGTCGATGTTTTGACTTTTCATTTAATTTTTGTTCTTCTTTTAAGGATTTTATTTTCCGCGTAATTCTGCGCCTGCCCCGTAGGGAATTGAAGGTTCTCCTTCGAGGTTTTGTTCTGCGTAGTTCCGCGTTACACGCTGCGAAGCAGCGGGTAATAAACCAGGTTTGATATCGTTTTGGATAAAAACTCCAGGTTCCCCCAATTATTCTTAAGTCGATTTTATCAGTTGGATGGCCTTCCGTTGTTAACATTTCAATTCTTCTCTGAGTTTGTAAATAAGGGTCATAATTTAAAGCTTTTGCTCTTTCTACTGCTGGTTCACCAGATAAATAGCTTTTGGGAATTCCTTCTTCTAACGGGCAATAAAGACATTCTCCGGGGCAGGGATAGGGTTTAGTTAAAACTGAAACATTGACAATCCCTGAAAGGGAACGGATTGGGCGGGTTCTCAGCAAATTCTCAATCTTTTCTACTTTTTTTATTCTTTTTTTTCTGACCAATGTGTGATAAACTTTTAATAGTTGGATGTTGCTCAGACAAGAAATTTTGTATTTTTTTGCTATCTTTCTTTTGAATAAAGCCAAGTCAGCCGGCGTTTTTGGGCGGCTTCTAATTAATTTTTTAATTACCTGTCCCGTAGGATCCCGACCTGCCCTGCCCTGCTTCGTAGTGAGCTTTGCTCTACTACTGGAGTAGGGAGTTGAAGACTTTTCTTTGGGGAGGGATTCCTTTGGGGTTGATTCATTAAGACGCATATGGATTTAAATTATGCAAATTATCTCTTGGAGAAGACTCGACAAGATTATAACTTAATTGCCGAGGAATTTTCAAGGACTCGGCAGGAGATTTTGGAGGAGATGAAGTTTTTATTTGAAGATTATTTGATGCCCGGGGAGAGGGTTTTGGATTTGGGGTGCGGGAATGGAAGATGGGTTAAATTATTTCAACAAAAAAAAGTTGATTATATTGGGATAGACAGCTCCGAAAAATTAATTGAAATTGCCAAAACGAGTTATCCCCAAGCAAAATTTCAGGTAGCTGAGGCTTTAAATTTACCTTTTCCAAATAACTTCTTTGATAAAATTTATAGCATTGCTGTTTTACATCACATTCCTTCTGAAAACCTGAGAATACAATTTTTAAAAGAAGCAAAAAGAGTTTTGAGGCCAGAAGGAATCTTAATTTTAACAGTTTGGAGATTTCATCAGAAAAAAGAAATTTTCTTGCTTTTTAAATATACTATTTTAAAGTTGATAGGGAAATCAAAATTGGACTTTAAAGACATTTTTCAGCCCTGGGGTAAAAAAATTAAAAGGTATTATCACTGGTTTTCTGGAAAAGAATTGAGAGATTTAGCCAAAGAGGCAGAATTTGAAATTAAAGAAGTAGGTCTTGTGAAGAATAAAAAGGGCAATCGCCAAAATATTTATTTAATTGCTAAAAAGTCCCCATAGCTTAATGGACAAAGCAGAGGCCTCCGGAGCCTCAAATGAGGGTTCGATTCCTTCTGGGGACACAGAAAATGGTGCGGAGTGAAATTCCTACCAGGGGCACCCGTTGTGGAAAGGTGGAAGGGATACTTGCCCTCCAAAATTTTACGGAGTAAAACTTAGGAGGGCTTGACAAGAATTTTTGATAAATTAATATAAAAATGAGGGGGTACAAGAAATTTCTTGTAGGACAGATAGTTTTTGGTGAAGGAGGCTAAAAGAGCTCTCTGGTCAATGTCCAGCTAGGTTTAAACAAAGGCCAAGTTCATAAAGAGCTGTTCCCCCTCGCTAAAACCCGTTAGAGGAATTCTCTAGCGGTTTTTAATTTCTCTTTATATCCTGCTTTAAATTTAGTATAATAAAAGCGACACTCATTATTTTTATTCGTATATTCGTAACAGATTCGTTATTCGTTGATTTATGGGGTACAAAATTGCCGTTTCGGGAGCAGCCCAAGTTGGCCATTGTTGTAAAGGAATTAAAGAATTATCTAAAGAAGTTGGCAGAGAGGTTGCTCATCAAAAATGTATTTTAGTTACTGGCGCTACAACCGGTGTTCCCTATTTTGCTGCCCAGGGCTGCAAAGAAGCTGGCGGATTTAGTGTTGGTTTCTCGCCGGCAACTTCTGAAGCTGCTCATTTAAAAACCTACAAGCTTCCAGTAGATCCTTTTGATGTCATGGTTTATACCGGAGCAGATTATACTGGAAGGAATCTTATAATGACCAAAGCTGTTGATGGAGTCATTATTGTTTGCGGTCGAATGGGAACCCTCCATGAATTTGCTACTGCCTTTGAGGTCCAAAAATCAATTGCCGTTTTGGAGGGCTCTGGAGGAACGGCTGACAAAATAAGGATTATTGCCACCGGTCCCTATCGAGGAGTAAAAAAAATCATTTATGAAAAAGACCCCAAAAAATTAGTGAAAAAATTAATTAAATTAATTAAAAAGGAAAAAGATTCTTTCAAAAGGTCGAAAAAATAAACCACTAATAAATCACGAATAAGAATCACTAATCATCACGAATAATATTAGTGAATATTCGTGAGAAAATTCGTGTGTTATTCGTGGTTAAATTTATGCCAGAGGAAACCCTTCCTTCCGAAGAAGGAAAATTAATTGGTAAAGTCACTCACTATTTTTCAAAAATCGGAGTGGCAGTTATTGAATTATCTGATAATTTAAGAGTTGGGGATGATATCAAAATAGTTGGCGGTGAGACTGACTTTACTCAAACAGTTGAATCAATGGAAATGGAGCATGAAAAAATTGAGAAAGCTAAGGCCGGAGATTCCATTGGTTTAAAAGTTAGCCAAAAAGTCAGAGAAGGCTACAAAGTGTATAAATTATAGTATCAACGAATAACGAATTAGTTACGAATAAACGAATTACGAATTTTTACGAATATACGAATAAATTATTCGTAGCCGATTGCTCAGATTCGTAAATTCGGAATAGATTCGCTATTCGCTGATTATTATGGAATCTCAAATTATTTACCAGTTGCTTTTAGCTACCTTTTTAGGCGCCTTGATTGGTCTGGAAAGGGAGGTGAAAAGAAAAAAAGCCGGACTTCAAACTTATAGTTTGGTTGCTTTGGGCGCTTGCCTTTTTACTATAATTTCTTTTGATTTATTTAACTCTTTTCTTGGGAAAAACGGCATTAATTTTGACCCTTCAAGAGTCATTCAGGCAATAGCGGTGGGAATTGGTTTTATTGGAGCGGGGGTGATTTTCCGCCAGCCATCAGGAATTATTGGACTGACGACAGCTGCCGGTTTATGGGTGGCAGCTGCCATTGGAATAGCAGCGGGAACTGGATTCTATTCTTTAGCTATTTTTGCTACCTTAATTGCTCTCCTAATTTTAGCTGGCCTGGGAATGTTAGAAGAGAAAATTCTTTACAAAAAATGAAACCCTTTAAACCTTTTAGGAAAGAAAAATCTCAGATTAAAAGGAAATTCCAGCCAAGGGGTCGAAAAACTCCAAAAGAAGAATCGGAATTTGGTCCGGGCAAAGTAGATATTTTAGTCTGCCGAAAATGCGGCGCTTTTTATTGGTATAAATCCTGGCATCATCGATTAGATGATTATCCAGAGTTGAAAGGAAGTAAAGATTTGAAATTCATTATTTGCCCTGCCTGTCAAATGATTTTAAACAAAAAATATGAGGGGGAGATAATTTTAGAAAATGTGCCAGAAAATTTTAGAGAAGATATTAAAACATTGACCAAAAATTATGGCGAAAGAGCCTTTGAAGCCGATCCAATGGACAGAATAATTTCATTTAAAGAAAAGAAAATAAAGAAAGTGACAGCTGTTAGAAAAAGGGGAGCTACTTCCAGGAAAGAATTTAAAGGATTAACTGATATTCAAATTTTAGCTACTGAAAACCAATTAGCAAAAAGATTAGCTAAGAAAATTAACGAGATTTATGGAGGGAAATTAACAGTGGCAATTTCTTATTCTCACAAGGAGGATCACAAGGAAGATATTGTCAGGATAAAAATTAAATTTTAAAATTTATTCGTATATTCGTACTAATTCGTAATTCGTAGGGCTGTGAAGTTTATTGCTGATTTTCATTTACATTCAAAATATTCTCGGGCCACTTCAAGCCGGATGGATCTGGAAAACTTGGATAGATGGGCAAAGATTAAAGGGATTAAAGTTTTGGGAACAGGAGATTTTACCCATCCAGAATGGTTTAAGAATTTAAAAGAAAAATTGGAGCCAGCAGAGCCTGGGCTTTTTAAACTTAAGAAGGTTGAAGCAGATCTTACTCGTTTTATTTTAACTACTGAAATTAGTTGCGTTTATTCCAAAAAAGGAAGAGTTAGAAAAATTCATATTCTGGTTTTTGCTCCTTCTTTTGAAGTTGTTGAAAAAATTAATGCTCATTTAAGTTGGATTGGAAATTTAAAAGCAGATGGTAGACCAATCTTAGGACTGGATGCCAAAGAGTTGGCAAAAATTGTTTTGAGTGTTTCTGAAGAGTGTTTGATTGTTCCGGCGCATCTTTGGACACCATGGTTCTCGCTGTTTGGTTCAAAATCTGGCTTTGATTCAATTAAAGAATGTTTTGAAGATTATTCGAAATATATTTATGCCCTGGAGACAGGTTTAAGCAGCGATCCAGCTATGAATTGGCGATTATCAGCTTTAGACAAAATCGTTTTAATCTCCTGTAGTGATGCTCACAGCCCACAGAAAATTGGCCGGGAGGCAAATGTTTTTGATACCGAATTAAGCTATCCAGCAATTATTAATGCTATAAAATCAAAAAATCCTCAAAGATTTTTATATACTATTGAATTTTTTCCCCAAGAAGGTAAATATCATTATGACGGTCATCGAATGTGTGAAATAAGATTGTCGCCCCAAGAGTCAAAAAAATATAATAATATCTGTCCCAATTGTGGGAGACCTTTAACGATTGGAGTTTTAAATCGAGTCGAGGAACTATCTGATAGGCCTGAGGGTTTCCAGCCAGAAAATGCTATTTCTTTTAAAAGCTTAGTTCCTTTGAACGAAATAATTGCTGATTCCTTAGGCGTTCTTCCTGGAGCAAAACAGGTTGAACAAGAATATACAAATTTAATCGAGAAATTTGGCAATGAATTTAGAATTTTACTTGATGCTCCTCAACAAGAATTAGAAACCGTTACCTTACCAGAGGTTGCCGAAGGCATAATCAGGGTTAGAGAAGGAAAGATTTTTGTTGAGCCAGGTTACGACGGAGTTTATGGAAAAATAAGAATTTTTTCCAAAGGCGAACAAAAAACTTCATCTAGGCAGGGTACTCTTTTTTAAATATGACTATTGGTATTCCCCGAGCTTTAATCTATTGGAAACGACCTTATTTTTGGGAAAGTTTTTTTGAAAACCTCGGTTTTAAAGTTTTACTTTCACCACCCACTAACAAAGAAATTGTCGAGGCAGGAGTAAAGATAGCTGACCCTGAGGCTTGTTTTTCTAATAAAGTTTACTGGGGGCACTTGTTATGGTTAGATGGAAAGTGTGATTTAATTTTCGTGCCAAGGCTAAAAACTAATCAGGAAAGACTTGAATATTGCCCCAAGTTTTTTGGGGTTCCAGATTTAGCTAAGATTTTAGTTAAAACTCCAATTTTAACTGAAACATTTGATGAAAGAAAAGGAAAATTTGAGAAAACCTTGGGAAAATTAGGGAAAAAACTAAACAAAGAAAGTGCAAAAATAAAGAAAGCTGCAAAAGTTGCCTTTTTGAAAGAAGAAAAATTAAAAGAAAAAGAGAGACAAAGTTTTCTAAAAAAAATTCAGTCAAAAAAATCAAAAATTGTCTTAGTTTCCCACCCCTACAATTTATATGATGATTATGTTAATTTAAGAATGAAAGAAAAACTGGAAAAATTAGGGGCCGAACCAATTTTTATTGACGAAGTTCCTAATAATAGAAGCCGATCTACGCTGATTGAGAACGCCGACTTACGCCGAAAAAGACCGGCGTTTAATCAGCGTAATTATCAGCGTCAATCAGCTTCTACAATCGAATTCCACTGGGAATTTGGGAAAGAAATAATTGAAAAAATCCAAGAAATATTGAAATATGATATTACCGGAGCAATTGAGGTTTCTTCTTTCGCTTGTGGTTGCGATGCGGTTTTAAAAGAATTTGTTGAAAAAAAATTTAAAGAAGCAAAAATTCCCTTTTTATATTTAATTATCGATGAACACACCGGAGAAGCCGGTTTTCAAACAAGATTAGAAGCTTTTATTGACACTCTTTAATTTGCAAATATATGGACAAGAATATCACTAATAAAAATTCGCGAAAATTTGTGGCAAATTCGCAAAAATTCGCGAGACCTAAGGTAACTTTTGCTAGATGGGGTAATTACACTATTGCCTTTAAGACTCTTTTTGAAGAGCTAGGTTTGGAGGTTGTTCCTCCTGAGAAAACAAATTCTCAAACAATTGCTGAAGGAGCAAAATTAGCTCCTGAAATGTATTGCTTTCCTTTAAAAGTGAATATTGGGAATTATTTAGAGACAATAAGAAGGGGAGCTGATACAATTTTTATGGCTACGGCTTTGGGTGGTTCTTGTCGCTTGAGATATTATGGTGTGGTTCAAGACAAGGTTTTAAAAGAAGCAGGCTATGAAGTTAATTTTGTTATTTTTGACCAAGGCCTAAAAGATATTTATTCTAAACTAAAAGAAATCTCTGCAGCTTCCCCTTGGCAAGTTTTTAAAGCCGCTAGATTTTTTTTCAAAAAATTAAGATTTATTGAAGGATTAGAAAAAAAAGTCCAATATTTAAGACCAAGAGAGATTAAAGAGGGAATGACTGATAAGTTATTGATTGAAGCTTTGGTGGAGCTTGACAAGGTAGAAAAAGAAAAAGATTTCTCAAAATTTAAGAGAGAAACTTTAAGAAGATTTTCAGAAATTAAAATCGAAAAGAATAAAAATTTGCCAAAAGTTGGTCTGATTGGGGAGATCTACACGGTTTCTGACCCAATAATTAACTTTGAAGTTGAAAGAAAATTGGGGCAAGAAGGAATAGAAGTGCATCGGGAAATGGATTTGACTTACCATTTAAAGAAAAAAATTTTCTTTTGGAAAGACTGGGTAATCCAAAGGAAAATAAACCCTTATTTAAAGTCAACTGTTGGTGGCCACGGAAGGGATGCGATCTATGAGATGTTAGATTATATAGAAAAAGGTTTTGATGGAGTAATCCATTTATTGCCTATGGCATGTATGCCAGAGGTTACTGTTAGGCCTATTTTGGAAAGAATTCACCGAGAAAGCGGCGTTCCATTCTTGTCTCTATCATTAGACGAACAAGTAGCTGAAGCCGGAATCAATACTCGGCTTGAAGCTTTTGTTGATGTAGTAAAAAATTACCATCAAAGACATGATGCAAATATGCGAATTTAATGCTAATCTACAAATTACAAATATTTATATTATTAGCATATTCGCAACATTCGCATATCATTCGTAGATTGGCATTTTATTTTTATGAAAACTTATTTAGGCATTGATGTCGGCTCAATCTCCACTAAATTGGTTTTGATTAACAGAAAAGACCAGGTTTTGTTTTCGCTTTATCGGAGGACAGAGGGAGACCCAATTAAAGCTGTTCAAAACGGATTGAAAGAATTGAGAAATCAAATTAAAGCTCATAATCCTCTGGTGGAAATTGCTGGAGTGGGTACCACTGGCTCTGCCCGTCATTTAGCGGGAGTAATTACAGGAGCTGATTTAATCAAAAATGAAATTACCGCTCATGCCAAAGGAACCTCTTTCTTTATTCCTGATGTTAGGACAGTAATTGAAATTGGTGGACAGGACTCAAAAATTATTATTTTAGAAAATGGAGTGGCAGTAGATTTTGCGATGAATCTGATTTGCTTAACAAAAGACACAAAAGTCGTTACTAAGAACTATCTGCCAAGATTTATTGACAAAATAAAAGTTGGTGAGGAAGTTTTAACCCATCAAGGAAAGTTTAGAAAGGTAAAACAAGTGTTTGAGAGGAATTATCAAGGGAAGATGCTAAGAGTAGAAATTTCGAAATTAAAGAATCTTAAGATAACACCAGAGCACCCAATTTTAGCTCTAAGGAGAGAGGACATTAAATGCTATCAAAGTTATTCAAGGGGGAACATTGCTACTTGTAAACCTCCGGAAGAAAGGAGCTGTAATAAAAGATGCGCAAAATACAAAAAATTTTCTTGGGAACCAAAATTTATGCGAGCTCAGGAACTACAAGAGGGAGATTTTATTGCCACCCCCTTGTCTTTAAAGAATGAAATAAGCAACTCTCCTTCAATTGATTATTCAATAGTCAGAACTGAACCCAGAGTATTTCGCCCCTTTAAAGAAATAAAGAAATTTATTTTTACCCAAGATTTACTTAGATTATTAGGATATTATTTGGCTGAAGGTTGCATTTTGTATAATAGAGCCCGTTGGGATAAAGCAATAAAATATCCTTGTGGAGTTAGCTTTGTATTCAATATTAATGAACGGAATTATGTGGAAGATGTCAAAAAAATTATTTCTCAAAATTTTGATAGGCTCAATATAAAGATTGAAAAAAATCCTCAGAGTAATACTGTGATAGTCTCGATATATAGTAAGAGTTTAGCTGAGTATTTGAGATATCTTTGTGGTTCGATGGCAGATAAGAAAAATCTAAATTCTAAATTATTGGGCTTGAAACCTTCTTTGCAAAAGGAGATTCTGAAAGGATTTTTTAGGGGAGATGGGCAGCTGCGTAAACGACCAAAAAATGTCTCAGGATTAGATAAAAGAGGAAATAGATACTGTGCGACTACTGTCTCTGAGAACTTGGCACATCAATTATATTGGTTATTGTTAAGAAATAAAATTAGGTGCACCCTGAATAAATCTTCTGGCAAAACTAAAGGAGGGAAATATGCTTATTTTATTGAAATTTTTGGAGATGAAATTAATAAATTAGAAGACAGAAAACTTGTTGATTCGCAAAAGAAATGTGACAAATCTTTCACTTATTCAAATTGGATTTTTGAACCAATTAGAAAAATCAAAAAATATAATTTTAAGGGGAAAGTTTACAATTTAGAAGTGGAAGATGATAACTCTTATATTGCTAATATCACGGCAGTTCACAATTGTGCAGCCGGTACCGGCTCCTTTCTTGATGCCCAGGCCTTGAGATTAGGGATCCCAATAGAGAAATTTGGAGGGTTAGCTTTAGAATCAAAGAGCCCGACTAATATAGGAAGTAGATGCACCGTCTTTTGTGAATCAGATATGATTCATAAACAGCAAATTGGCCATGAGGTAGAAGATATTGTAGCTGGTCTTTGCCAGGGGTTGGCTCGAAATTTTTTAGCTAATGTTGCCAAAGGCAAAAATATTCAACCTCCGATTGTTTTTTTAGGAGGAGTTTCTGAAAATGTGGGAATGAGAAAGGCATTTGAGGAAGCTTTGGGTCAAAAAATTGTTGTTCCGAAATATAATACAGTAATGGGAGCATTTGGTGCCGCTCTTTTAGCCAAGGAACTATCCCTTGAAAAAACCAAATTTTTCGGTTTTGAAATTTCTGATAAAGATATAAGATGTACTTCTTTTCAATGTAAGGGTTGCCCAAATTACTGCGAGGTGATTGAAGCTCGGATAGATGGAAAAGTTGTTGCTCGTTGGGGAGACAGATGTGGTAAGTGGTCGAGCCTTATTTCCCGATAAAGAGATTAAGCATACAAAGAGATTAAGAGATTGAGAGGTTAAGCGACTAAGCGATTGAGCGATTAAGAGATTGAAATGAGGAAAACTTAATTGCTTAATTAACTTAATCTCTTGGTCAGCTTTTTTTTATGATTGAGGAGTATAAATTCGGTTCAATTACTATCAATGGTAAAACCTATAACCACGATGTCGAAGTTCGCTGGGTAGGTGATGTCCTGAAATGGTGGAGAAGGGAGAGTCATGTGATAGATGTAGGGGATGTGAAAAGAGCAGTAGAGCAAGGTCCAGATACAATTGTTATTGGTACTGGAGAAATGGGAATGGCCAAGATTACTCAAGAATGTCAAAATTTTATTACCCAAAAAAGCATTAAATTAATCATTGATAAAACTGAGGAAGCGGTTAAAACTTTTAATATTATCTTAGAAGAATCAAAGAAGGAAGAAGGAAAACAAGAAAAGGTGATAGGGTTGTTTCACTTGACTTGTTAAAAAATCATAATTCTGAAAAAGAGCCGCTGAAAAAGCGGCTTTTTGTTGTATAATAAAGATAGAAAAATGTACCCAAGTTATTTAAATTTATCTAAAAAGAAATTAAACCAAAGAGTAGAAAGACTTTTTAAAATTCTGGAAAATTGTGAGGTTTGTCCAAGAAATTGCCATGTAAATAGGATGAAAGGAGAAAAAGGGTTTTGTCAATTAGGTTTCCTACCAGTTGTTTCTGCCTTTCATCCTCATTTTGGCGAAGAAAGTCCTTTGGTTGGAAGGTTTGGTCCCGTCTCGACTGGCCGTCTTCGGCAAGGCGGGTCAGGAACAATTTTTTTCACTTCCTGCAACCTATCTTGTGTCTATTGCCAAAATTGTGAAATTTCCCAATTAAGGATAGGAGAAGAAATTTCTTTCAAAAAATTGGCAGAAATGATGATTAGTCTCCAAAAAAAGGGTTGTCACAATATTAACTTAGTCACTCCAAGCCCTCAAGTTCCTCAGATTTTAAAATCCCTTGCAATGGCAATTGATTTGGGACTTAAAATTCCCTTGGTCTACAATACCAGCTCTTACGATTCAATTGAGGTTTTAAAATTATTAGATGGAATTGTTGACATTTATATGCCAGATGCCAGATATTCTAATGATAAAATTGCCTTGAAGTATTCTAATGCTCCAAAATATTTTGAAATAATGAAAGAAGCAATTAAAGAAATGCATCGCCAGATCGGAGATTTAGTTTTAGACGAAAATGGAGTTGCTATCAGAGGTTTATTAGTAAGGCATTTAGTTTTGCCAAACAACTTGGCAGGTTCTGAAAAAATCTTTGAATTCTTCTTAAAAGAAATTTCCAAAGACACTTTTTTAAACATTATGTCTCAATATTACCCCTGCTACAAAGCCTTTGAATTCCCTGAGATTTCAAGAAGAATTACCGATGAAGAATATCAAAAAGCCATTAAGTTAGCTAAAAAATTTGGTCTAAAAAGGCTCTATCGACAATAATGTTTCATTTTCTTAGAAAACCATGTTAAAAATGAAGCCCTTTCTCGTCTTAATTTTGCTTCTAATTACTACTTTTATTGGAAGTTTTTTTATTTTAGGATTTCAAAACTTGGAAAACGAGATTTCAGAAATTTTTTCTGCCCAAATATTAACTACTCCCCATTCAAAAGACGAAACAAAGTCTCAAACCTTAATTTTCGTTGGCGATATAATGCTTAATCGAGGAATAGAACATATGGTTGAAAAATATGGGAGTGGAGATTATAGATTTCCTTTTTTGAAAATCGCTGATTATTTAGAGGAAGCTGATGTTCTATTTGGAAATTTAGAGGGACCAATTTCTGACAAAGGTCAAAAAGTTGGCAGCATTTATTCTTTCAGGGCAAATCCCAAAGCTGTCGAAGGTTTAGTTTTTGCTGGA
Organism: Minisyncoccales bacterium; assembly: GCA_046760405.1. GTDB lineage: Bacteria > Patescibacteriota > Minisyncoccia > Minisyncoccales > JANBVM01 > JBHIEB01. The sequence goes on along the minus strand of JBHIEB010000001.1, from coordinate 3,243 downwards.
TTTGATATTTTGTCAGTGGCTAATAATCATATCTTTGATTATGGAAGAGCGGCAATGGAAGATACATTTTTGAGATTAAGAGAGGTTGGGATAGATTATATTGGTGGAGGTTTTGATGAAAAAGAAGCTTATTCTCCAATAATCAAAGAAATTGGAGACACCAAAATCGCCCTTTTAGCTTATACCAATTTGGGTTCAGAATATTGGGGAGCAAAAGATGGAAGATCAGGAATTGCTTGGTTAAAAAGAGAGAAAATGGAAGAAGATATAAAAAAAGCCAAAAATCAGTCAGATCTAGTAATAGTTTCTTTTCATTACGGCGAGGAATATTATTTAGAGCCGACTTTTTTTCAAATCTCCATTAGTAAAGGAGCTATTGATACTGGAGCTGACTTGGTTATTGGTCATCATTCTCATGTTGTTCAAAAAGTTGAAAAATACAGAGGAGGATTTATTGCTTATAGTCTCGGCAATTTTGTTTTTGATCAAGGGCTTTCTCAAGAAACTATGAAAGGGCTCTTGTTGGAAGTTATTATTGAAGATAATAAGATAAAAGAAGTACTTCCTCTTGAGATTAAAATTAACAAATTCTTCCAACCAGAATTTTCAAGATGACCAAAAATATTCTTATCACCGGAAAGCCAGGGTGTGGGAAGACAACTTTGATAATGGAAATTTTGAAAGAGTTGGGTGCTGGCCCGCCAAAATTTTGCACAACAAAACTTAGGCGGGCAGGTGGTTTTTATACTTCCGAAATCAGAGAAAGAGGGATAAGGAAAGGATTTAAAATTATTACTTTAGATGGGCGAGAAGGAATTTTGGCTCATGTTGACATTGAGAGCCCTCACAGGGTTAGTAAGTATAAAGTCAATATAAAGGATTTAGAAGAAATTGGTGTGAGATCCATTTTAGATTCTCTAAAAGAAAATGAAATAATAGTAATTGATGAAGTGGCGAAAATGGAGATGTTTTCCAAGAAATTTAAAGAGGCAGTAAAAACTGCCTTAGATAGCAAAAACAAGGTTTTAGCCACAATAATGTTAGCACCAAATCCCTTTTGCGAAAAAATTAAAAAGAGGCTAGATACAAAGATTCTTTATTTAACTAGAGAAAACCGAGAAAAGATAAAAAGAGAGACAATTAAGTTGCTGGAATCCAAGTAATTAAATTCTCTTTTATTTCAAACTCTCCACCAATAAATTTCTCAATTACCCAAATATTGGCTTTACAATGGTTAGTGATTTCTGAAACCGTAACTTTACTTTTACCTTTAGCTAAAGCCACATAGGGAAGAATTTGATCAGCTAAATGTTTATCAAGGCAAGCATTTGATTTTTGTTCTTTTAATAGTTCTAAAGCAGCTTCTTTTCCAACATCTTCAGCTCTTTTGCCTAACTTCCCTAAATTATCAGTTCCAATAACTGTGTTTTCGAACTCAACCACCAAACAAATTTGGCTTCCCGGGCATTGGGTTTGATAATACTCAACTCTTTCTTCAATAGGTAATTTTAATTTTCCCAAGATTTCTCTTACTCCAGCTAACTGCCTCTCAGCCACTTTTTTTGGTTTCAAAAATTCCGAAGCTCCAGAGATTGCCAAGATCTTTTTCAAATTACCTCGTTCTGTTAAGTTAAGAGGTTTTAATTTTGTGGCTTGCCCTCTTAAGTTTTGCGGAGCAAAAGTTTGGAGGGGATGAATTTTTACTTTGACTTTTGCTCCTCCTTCTGGGTAATACCCTTTTTTCAAAATATTAATTTCTGCTTTTCCACCCATTTCTTCTAAGATTTCCAAAAATACGTATTGCAAATAATCAATAGTTGGTGAGAAAAAAGTATCAGTGGCTCCACCACGAAAAGAGATTGTTATAGGATGAGGAACTTGCCCTGAGTTTGCCGAATGGGCGGACAAGGCTGGTGGAATCAATGTTTGGAGAGCCAAAGTGATGCTTCCGGCTGTTGGAATATTTATAGAAATTTTGTCGCGATAAATTTCTCCGGGATAGAATTTGATTTCTTCTGAACTTAAAGAGTCGCCCTCTAACTTACCATTACAAAGTTGAGCTAAAGCTTGAATTCCTAAAAGGTGTTGATGTCTTAGCCCCGACCTAGGCCTTCCTTTCCGAATGTTAAAAACATGACAGGGCTTTTTAGTTACTGCTGAGAGGGCACAAGCTGTCCGCAATATCTGGCCGCCAGCCTCGCCGATTGAGCCATCTATTTCAATCATACTAATTCATTTTACCCCGTTAGAAAAAAATTCCAACTGCAATAAATAATTTTTAAAACCTACAATTTTCTAACGGGGTTTAGATTAAAGTTTTCTAAAGATAAAGTTTGTTTGATTTGACAAGCTATCTTTGATATTGAAAATTGGTTGAAGACTTGCCCTCTCAAACTTTTTTGACAGCTTACAATTAGTTTTAGTCGCTAAAGGCGACCGGTCAAAAAAGTTAGGAGGGCTTGACAGGGTTTTCTGGTCGCCTATAATTAAATGTTAGAAGGTATGGAGAAAACAAAGAAAGTCAATCGTCAAAACCCCTCAGTCGGTTATACTATGACTGGTTTTATTTTTGTTCTTATCTGTAAGAAATTAATCTGGAGGGTCAGTAGGAAAAAAAGATATTAGAGATTGAAAATTAATAAACACTCAAAACTACTGAACCTCCCAGAAGACAGGAGGTTCTTTCGCTTAAAAAGCAAAAAAGATGGCAAAAAAATTTTATTTAACTAAAGAAGGATTAGAAAAGATAGAAAAAGAATATCAAGATTTAAAGAAAATTAAGTTGGCTAAAACAAAAGGAGAATCACCAAAAATTTTACATTCTGAAGATTTAAACCCTGAATACCTTTCCTTTCAGGAGGATTTGAGTTTTTTAGAAACTAGAATAGCTGAACTCAAATATATTTTAAAGAATGTTGAATTAATCAAAGCTCCCTCAAAAGAAAAGCAAAATGTTGTGGATTTGGGAGCTACCGTTACTCTGGAGGAATCAGATGGTCAGATTAATGAATTTATGATTGTCGGAACATTGGAGGCCAATCCCAGCGAAGGAAAAATATCCTCAGAATCTCCAGTGGGGAAGGTTCTTTTGGGTCGTAAAATTGGCGATAAAATAACAATTACTTCTCCAATAAAAGTGATTTATAAGATTAAAAAAATTAAATATCAATCTTTGTGAAATAATATTTATGTTGAACGGAAATGATAATTTCAGGGTAGAGGGAAATAGAAATTTCAGGGTAA